>PEYM01000108.1 GCA_002774365.1 Candidatus Saganbacteria bacterium CG08_land_8_20_14_0_20_45_16
AAAATTATTGAATTTACCCCAGGCGACCTAACTGTTATAATTAGTTATGGATCTCTTTGCTGCCAATACCAAGGATTATCAAGCGAAAAACGCGCCCCTGCCCTATAGAATGGCACCCAGAACAATTGATGAGATCGCTGGTCAGGAAGAAATTCTCGGGCCAAACAAGCTCTTGCGCCGCTTAATTGAAACAGATAAAATTTCCTCGTTAATTTTGTACGGCCCGCCAGGAACTGGCAAAACTACTATTGCCAGGGTAATCGCTAATTCGACCAAAGGCCATTTTGAGTGGCTTAATGCCTCGATTGCCAAAGTTGATGATATCAGACGAGTCAGTCTTGAAGCCAAAGAGCGGATCAAACATTATCAAACCAAAACAATTCTTTTCTTAGACGAGATCCATCGCTTTAACAAGCTTCAGCAAGACGCTCTGCTCCCTGATGTTGAAGAGGGTAATCTGGTCTTAATCGGCGCAACCACGGAAAATCCATTTTTTTACGTAAATTCAGCCTTGGTCTCAAGATCGCAGATTTTTGAACTTAAAAAACTTACAACTGACAATTTACAACTAACAATCAAAAACGCCTTAGCAGACAAAGAGCGGGGCTTGGGAAATTATAAAATTAAAATGGACAAAGAAGCTGTAGCGCATTTAGCTAAATTATCAGACGGTGACGCCCGCCGGGCACTTTCGGCACTAGAGCTCGGAGTTTTATCTACGCCTAAAAACAAAAGCGGTTTAATTCACGTTACCTTGCAAGTTGCAGAGGAATCAATCCAGAAAAAAGCTGTGGTCTACGACAAGCACGGGGAAGGCCATTACAACACTATCTCGGCTTTTATTAAATCAATGCGCGGTAGTGACCCTAGCGCTGCCCTCTACTACTTAGCTAAGATGATTTATGCTGGGGAAGACCCTCGTTTTATCGCCCGCAGAATAGTTATCTGTGCCAGTGAAGATGTGGGCAATGCCGATCCCCTGGCCCTGGTCATTGCAAACTCTGCCCTACAAGCGGCAGAATTTGTTGGTCTGCCAGAAGCCAGGATAATTTTAGCCCAAGCCACCACTTATGTTGCCACTGCCCCGAAAAGCAATGCTGCATACCTGGGCATGGATGCAGCGCTGAAAGATGTGAAAGAAAACCCAACCCTGGAAGTGCCAAAACATTTGCAGAACGCGGTTTACGAAGGTGAAAAAAATCTCGGTAAAGGCAAGGGTTATAAGTATGCCCATGATTATGAAGGCGGCCAGGTGGCGCAAGAATATCTGCCAGTTAAGAAAAAATATTATGAGCCCAAGGAAATTGGTTTTGAAAAGAAAATCAAACAGCGGCTGGCAGAGTTAAAAAATAACACCCAGAAAAGCAAAGCCTAAATTGCGGTAAATCCATGATTTAATAGCCCTAACGGGACTCGAACCCGTGTTTCGGCCTTGAGAGGGCCACGTCCTAAACCGCTAGACGATAGGGCCAAATTATGCGGCAACCATTATTATAATATACTAATCAGACAAAGGGAAAGCCTTTCTGAGCAAGACCCTAAAAGCCGCTGGAGTTGTGCCAGCCGCAAACATCCCAGCCACCCCACCCGCAATTACATGTTCTCTATTAGGACAAACAAGATTACCTTCAGAGCCAGTGCCAATAACCCGGCCGCCCCGTTCTAAAACTTTCTCAGCTGTAGCGCGCAAAGCCAAAAAAACAACAGGTTGCTTGCCAATTTTTCCTCATATATTCCAGTGTAGATTCCATCATATTAATTGCACCTCTTACCTGAGAGCTTTAAAAAACTCCTAATCTGCTAGGAGTCGGAACCTGAGGCTGAAAGCCTCAGTTCCTTTTCTCGTCGAAAGAACATACGGTTTTGGAACCTAAGAATTTCATTCTTAGGTTCCAAAACATGCTTTTTCAAAGCTCTCTACCTTAAGTTTCGGATAGGAAACCAAAAAATTTCAGTTTGTTTGGGAGTTCTGTAATGCAGATAAAGCTCATAATCAACCAACAGCTATTGGATCTTTGTTTTACGCGAATAATCAAAATATCCCTGATAAGGGTTATTTTGGCAATTACCCAAGTTAACCTCAGCCCAAACCTTGGGGCTCTCCATACACAAATACAAATAAACTGTTTTTGAGTGGCCCCTAATCAAGCCAACCATTCGGTTAAAAAGTTCAATCCGAAGCTGCTCTGGATAGCGCATTTTATCAACCTCAAAGCAAAGCGACCCTTTAAAAATCATTGAGCTGGGGAATTTGTTCGCGGCAAGTTCTTTTAGCTCTGGCTGAAAACGCAAGGCGCCCAAACTGATCCAGGCAATTGAGCTTTCGCTAATCTCGGTAAAGATCAGGTCAACAACTGCTTGATAGTCATTGTCCCAGCCAGCATAATAAATTATTGGGTCAAAATGAAAAGCCACTGGATAGCCAGCAGCCACACAACGCTTAGCCGCGACTAACCTGGCCGCCAAACTCTCTGCTCCAAGTTCCTCACTGCGCGCTAAGGCCTCGGGATTCACAGACCAAGCCATAACCGTGCGCCGGCAATGGTCAAGCGCTAGCAAATGATCAACTTCAGCACTCTTGGTCTTGAGCTCGAGCAAATGTTTGTCTTGCCCTGCAAAAAGCTCAATCAATTTTTTTGACAGTCCCGTTTCCTTATCCAGCGCCAAACTGTCGGAATATTGGCCAGTACCAAGGCGTAAGCGTTTATCTGCTTTTACCATATAATCAGCCACCTGAGCCAGCAATTCCTCATCATTATCATAAACCACAATTTCCTCTTGACCATAATACGTATGGAGAAAACAGTAGCTACAATTATAAGGACAACCTAGAATATGACTAATATTAATATAGCCGCAAGAAATATGGTCTACGGCACAAGGGCAAGGTCTCACGAGCGGGCGTTTAACTTGTTTTATATACTTAATTGTTTTTGGCATAATAAGGCCACAGCTTCCCTGATCTTTTGTCGCTCCTTTGGGGTTTGTGGCTTATAAAATGGTTTGCAGAGTGGCAAATCAGTTATCACATAATAAGCTTGGGCCTTAAGCCCAACTTTCTTCGCCGCGCTAAAAAAAGCCTGCGATTCAATATCAATTCCAATTACCCCTTGCTTTTTTAAGGCTTTTAACTTGACAACTGTTTCATCATGAAGCGAGGCAAAAGAATAGATCTCTTGAGCCTTGTCAGTCGCATAAGTATCACCAATTTTAAAGCCCGAAGCCAAAGCCCCTATTGCCCCTAGAAAAATCACCTGCCGGCATTTGGTCCCTTTAAGCAACAAAACCAGATCAGCCACTGCTGCTTGTGACATTGCTGTCTTAATAAAAGTCAAACCCTTAAAATTTGCCAACAAATAACCTAAGAGAGCCCGAGAATGCTGGCCTTTTTGCCCAAGCATTTTTTCAAACTGGTTAGGATAAATTATTGGAGAAACAAGAACGGTTCGTTGGATGGCCGCAGGTTTAACAGCAAAAAAAGCCTGAAAATATTCTGGCCCCTTTTTCATATTTTTTTTCTCTTCCACCGGCCAAGTTGGAACCAGATTACTGACAAAGTCCCCTGCACAATGTACGCGACTAAAAAGGCGTACCAAATGCCGCCAAGACCAAAGGTTTTGGCCAGCCAAATGGCCAGCGGGATCTGAAAGACCCAAAGGGCAAAAAAGGTGATGACTAGCGGGGCCACTGTATCACCAGCGCCGACCAGCGAACGGCTCAAGACCACCCCAAGGGCAATAAAAAGATAACCAAAAGCAGAAACCTTAAGAAAATGGGAACCAACCCTGATAACCTCAACATTATCATTAAAGAACATTATAATGTGAGGGGCGAAAAATATGTATGACAAGGCCATGACCAACATAAAGCTACCATAATAAAACACAGCCCACCAAGCACTAGCCACTGCCCTGGCTGGCTGCTTGGCACCTAGGTTTTGGCCAACTAAAGTTGCGGCCGCCATCCCTAGCGCAAAACCAGGCATCATGGCCAACATATGAAGCCTCATGCCAACCCCAAAGGCTGCCACCGCGGTGGTGCCAAAACCAGCTACGATCGCGATCAAAACAATGCCAACCAAACCACGCAGGGTCATCTGAAATGAAGCCGGCACCCCAATTTTTAAGATATTCCACATCTTGACCAAGTCTAGTTTAAGATATTGAAGTTTTACGTGCACCCGTGACCTGCCACGCAACAAAACATCCAAAGCAACTGCTGAGCCAAGACACTCAGCAATTACTGTACCCAAAGCCGCACCATTGACCCCCATTTTAGGGAAAGGGCCAAGACCAAAGATCAGCAATGGGTCAAGAACAATGTTGACCAAAGTTGAAAGCACCAAAATCAACATTGGGGTAGCGGCATCGCCTGCCCCTTGCAAAATGGCTGAAACCAAGAACAGATAGAACATAACCAGCACGCCGACAAATAGAATCCGCATATAACCAATGCCCAAGACCAGGACCGCTGGCTGTGCCCCTAACACTTGCAACAGCCAAGGCGCTAAAAAGTAGCCAATCACCCCAAAGACAAACGAGCCAATTGCTCCCATAATTAAAGACTGCATCGCAATATTATCGGCTTTAGCATTGTCCTTTTCGCCGATCGCCCTAGCAATTAAGGCAGTTGTCCCCACACCCAAACCAATCATCAAAAACATGAGGACCATTAGAATAGAGCCGCTCATGGAAACAGCAGCCAAAGCCTCTGGCCCAAGTTTTCCCACCCAAATCATATCAACCAGGTTAAAGGCCGCCTGCAATAAATTGCTGACTAGCATAGGAATTGCCAGGATCCAAATATTTTTTGAGATTGACCCAACTGTTAGGTCACGCTCTTTTTGAAATTTATGAAATAAATTTTTGATCATAATCACGTCAAGAACCCGCGATTTTAGTCGTGGATTTCTCTATCGTGTTATAATAACATACAAGATGCGCTACTTGCTACTTGCCCTAACCCTTAGTTCTCTGCTCTTTTCGCGTCCAAGCTTAGCCCTTGTCCCTTTTAGCTTGAGCGATATTTGGTCAATCCCGCAAAATAAAGTCACGGCGACAACAAAGCGAACTTATACGATCAAAGGTGTTGAAGTAGAAGAGGTCTTTTATGAAAGCCGTCCTTATAAGGGCAAACCAGTCAAAATCTTTGGCTATTATTGTTATCCTGTAAACAGACAAGGAAAATTGCCAGCAATTTTATTGGTCCACGGTGGCGGAGGCAGTGCTCACTTAGGCAGAACACTAGCCTGGGCCCAGCGCGGTTACGCGCTCTTAACCATTGACCTACCAGGCCATGGAGAGCAAAGAAAAACATCACGTTCTACTGGCCCGGACATGGACGTACCTATCTTGCTACGGACCAAGCCATCGCCAGACTATAACTATTTAGTCCACGCCGTGGCTGCAACCCGCAATGGGATTAGCTATTTAACTAGCCGTGACGAAGTTGATAAAACTAGGATTGGCATGGTCGGGCTCTCTTGGGGCGGAGTGATCACCCTACTGACCAATGGTCAAGACGATAGGCTTAAGACCGCAGTCAATATTTTTGGCGCGGGTTTCATCCCAGAAGGCTGCACCTGGCAGGATCATTTTGATAAAATGAGCCAGGAGGAACTGGAAACCTGGAACAATATCATCGACCCCAAAAACTTTTTAGCAACTCAACACGCGCCAATCCTGTTTATTAGCGGCACTAACGACCATTGCTATTATTTGCCAACCTTTCAAAAAAGTTATGAAAAGATCAGCTCAGCCAAAAATCTATATTTAGTGCCTAATTTGCGGCACAGGTTTTTAAGTGATACACAAAGTGTTGTTTGGCGGTGGCTAGACTGCCGGCTAAAAGACAAAGGCAATTTTCCCCAAATTACGGCCCAGCCAGCTTTTTTAAAACAAGGCACCAGGATCATCTTGTCCCTAACCATAGAAGCAAAGGCCGGACTGGCTGATCTCACCCTACAATATACTCAGGGTGAACCAAGTAAATGGACCCAAAGAAAATGGCTAACCATGAAACCAGCTTATGAACAATCAGGCACATATTATTTTAGTCTGCCTGTTGCCATAATCAAACCTGAACTGATGTTTTTTATCATTGCCAGGGACAAGAAAGGCGCAGCTGTTTCCACCCCAGTCAGATCAATCTTTCCTGTTTACAATAACAAAACTGAGGAGGTCTATGCTTTGACCAAGGTCATTGAACAGGTCAATTTACATGGATTGCCAAGCCAATTTGTGGGGCTAACAATACCGCCGCTTCGTTTCCGAATTTATTTTTCCAAAAAAGAAAAAAAATATTACTTGATCAATCTTGAGGGCAATGAGGCTAAGCCGGGTCAACCGTAGCCAGTAAGTGATGGATGGCTTTGGCTGCTTTTTTCCCATCCCCCATGGCCGAGATAACGGTGGCTGCGCCGCGCACAATATCACCACCAGCATAAACTATAATGTACTGAAAAAACTGGACAGGAAAATCTAAGAGCAGTTTCCTCAAAAAACAGATAAAATGTTTAAGAGGAGGCTGAAAAATGAGTA
>PEYM01000072.1 GCA_002774365.1 Candidatus Saganbacteria bacterium CG08_land_8_20_14_0_20_45_16
AAAAGAATAACATCCCTCACGTTGCTAATGGTGGTGCAATCGTTGAGAAAGAGGTTTGGGGCACAGGCTCCTAAGGAGTGTTATAATAGGTGTTATGACCAGAAAAAGCTTATGGTTATTACCAGTTTTGTTGTTTTTCTTAGCTACTTCTTGCTTGGCTGACCTTTATTTTTCCTATCCAATCGTTGGCCGGCAAAAGAACAAGATTGAAGTTGGCTCAAGCCCAGAAATTGCCATCCTTTATAACAACACTACTACTGATGTAAAGATCACACAAGTGTTATTGACCTTGGTCTATGACCCTAATTTAATCGACGGAATTATTGTCATTAAAAATGAGAACCCCAATAATTTTAGGCTTAATCAGTATGAAACAATTGCTCCAGGGAAAATAATATTGTCTTTAGATGTCGATACTGTCAAGCCCAAGCCACTTAAAGTGGAGCAAAATCAAGCTATCAAGTTAATAACAATTATTTGTCATATTAATCAGGCTTACACAGGGGATAATCGCCAGGTACTGTTTTCTTGGTTAACTAATGGAAATGATCACAATAGCGTGCTCCAGAAGGAGCTTGATGTGACCGGAAACCGGCTAGCCATGCCATGGTCAGACATTAAGCCTTCTAAACCGCCTGAATTTAGCGGCTTGAATCAAGTGGTTTCCAGGCATCCTATCTGGGGGGCAAATGCCGGGAATACTATCATGTTAGATTGGGGCAGCGCTGCCGGGGCTTATGATAATACAAAATCTTATAATGGCAAGCTAACTTATCGGGTTTATTTAAAAGTAGAAGATGGGCAGTGGGAGGAGCAACCATCTGAACAGCCGGTCCCAGACCCAAGGCAAAACCCAGCGGACAGAAGTCCTTTTCTTGGCAATATTCCTTTGACTGAAAATTCTTATGTAATTGAGAACTTAGAAGACGGCAAAACCCACTATGTAAAAGTTACGGCTAGCGATGATACATCGCCGCTAGCCAATGAGCAACAAAATACGGCAATTCTTAGTGTGGTGCCTGTTGATACTAAACCACCAGGGTTGGTGCATAATGTTACTAGCCAAGTTGGTGATCATTCAGTATTGCTTAAATGGGAGAACCCAAAGGATAATGATTTTGCAGGCGTGGTTATTCTAAAAAGGAACCTGGGACTCGTGCCTGAGAATAGTTTAGGCGGTGCCCAACCTGCCTCGCCCTATAAGGATGGGCCAGAATATAGCGAAGGCGAGACCCCTTTTGGCGCAGGGCAGGGGACAATTATTTTTGTCAGTCCGCCAGACAGTCCTGAGTATGTGCCAACAGAGTTTCAAGATGTTAGTGCTAATAATGGGGTTATTTCCTATTACCGGATATATACATATGATTACGCTGCAGATAGTCCCCGAGATATGGGACGCAACTATTCTCAAGGTGTGCCAACTCGAGCTAAAGCAGGGATTGTGCCAAGGGCAATAACGAATTTTAAAGCGGAAGCAGGGTCAAATCCTGGCGAGGTTCTGCTGAGCTGGAATAACTCAGTGGATGATTTTGTGGCTGGTGTGCTGGTGCGTTTTAGTGATGATGATCGGCAAAAATTTGCTGGCCTTGACATTAATAGTGGTGTTCTAGCCGGTGTTTTTCAAACCACGCTTGGCCCAGGCGAAAAAGAATCAAAACTTTTGACTGGCTTTGCGACTGGCCATAATTATTATTTTAAAGCCTTGGCTTATAATCAAACAGCCAATGAATTGGATCTTGATAATGACCTTGAGCTCTTCCAGCATCTCTTTAGCTTGCCTGTAACAGCCCAAGTTAAATTGCCTTATGTAGAGCCCACCACAACCTTGCAACCGACTGTACCCACAACAACATTACAACTAAATGAGCCCACCACAACCTTGCAACCGACTGTACCCACAACAACCTTGCAACAAAATGGGACTCAAGCGCCGGTCTTAAAAACGGAAATACCTAGTCCAGAGGTAAAGATTTGGTTTGGTAGTGATCTTTTTCAAGCTAACAGTAGCCAAAAGTTTAATCTTAACAATAGGTTTATTGTAAAACCCAACCCCACGATAAAAGTTAGAATTAGCGTAAACCAACCGTTCGCGTTTAGTGAACATCAAATTACCTACAAAATGATTGTCGATAATGCAACTGTGTATTCTCTGCCTAATCCTAAGATTAGTCAAAATGAAATATCCTTTGAAAAAATGTTGCTTGAGCCATTAACGCCTGGTGATCACACTTTTCATTTCTTGCCAGAGGATCCAGGCCTTTTTGCGGCTAACTTACTGACAGTTAAAGATGTTAAAGTTTATGTAGCTGCTAATGAGGTTTCTCGGGTGGTAGATATTCCTATCTCATTTCCTAGTCCTTTTAATCCAGAAAAAGATGGTGAAGTGTCCTTTCAATATACCTTAAGCAAAGCTGCTAATATTGATATTTATATTTTTGATGCTACAGCCAGGATCGTTGCTAGATTGACCTTCCAAGCAGGTGCAAATGGCGGTCAAAGCGGGCAAAACACAGTAAAATGGGATGGCAAATCAGATCAAGGTGCAAAGATTAGCAACGGGATATATTTTATTAATATTGTTTCAAGGGATGAAAATAGGGCATTTGGAAAGATCAGGCAGGTTATATCAAGATAAACGCTAAGGATCATTAACCTGCGGTTGAACGCCGCTTATTCAGCCCTCCTGGATTTTTCTTCGTATTAACAGCAAAAGTTAGGTACTATTATGCTAGGGCAATCGCATCTAAATTGAGATGTTTTGATGATTTGCCTAAAAATAGGGAGAAATCAGGTCTACGTCAGATGTTACAAGATAGCGACGAATTTCTATCCTCCCATGCCCTTTATGAATGGTTCGATGAATATCGTGGGGAGGTTTCCACAATAATTACGAAAGAACCCTAATTTTATAGTCTAACGTGGCTTAAAACGCATTTATTAGGCCCTATAATCGCGAATTTCTCATACAAAGCACTAATTAAGCCTCCCCAAATCATTACTAAGCACATAATCAGTAGACCTAGGCCAATCATTATAAATAGCTTTTGACCTTAGAAAAGATAAGTAAATGAAGATGTCTGAAAATAAAAAAGAACCTATACTAACAACAACATAACATAGTATTTTTTGTCCAGAGAGAAAACGGTTGAATTTTCTGTAGATAACTGCTGTGGATAACGATAGGGTGCCGTTGTTTTTCCTTATATTATGCCTAAAACTCCCTAATCATCACCCCCCATCAACTTGACATAAGATATATTATGCGACGTTGTTTATTGCGTGAAAATTATGGCTCAAGCCCTACCCTATTGAAATTTTTAAATCAGAAACCGAACCTTAAGCCACTTTTTATGCTCAGGCCGGTGAAATCAGCAGATGCGCTTACTCCGCTAATACTATAGTCAATCTTCATAACCTCATAGCCAGCTTGAATAAAATAAGAGCTTAGGGCTAGGAAATTATTCTCATAGCCAATAAAGAAGTTATAGTTGAGAGCTGTTGGCGCGCTAAAACCAGCCGTGGATTGGTTATAAATGACCGCACCTGCACCAGCCCCTAGATAAATTGGTAATGTTGGAAGGGAAAATCTAGCGATTAAAAGTACTGGCATAAGGGAGTAACCGCTGGCCGGAACATAGGTTGCCTCTAAACAGGTCTTTGCCATAGGAATAGGGAGAATTGGCGTCTCAACCTCTAGGCCATAGCCCCAGGTTGTCTGCCCACCATAGTTATACCCAGCTCCCAGCACACCCACGCTCATAAGTGCATCAGCCTGGCCCCAGAAACTAATCGTCAGCAACATAGCCATCAACAAACCAACTAATCTCATATGTTTTCCTCCTTTGTTTCTTAATAAATCCTAGACTTTGGTGGCTTGACAAGTACGCCGATAGTAAAATTACGATTGCCTTGATTAAGGATGTCATCGCCTTTGATCGACAAGTCCATATAATCCCTTAGTTCATAATCGTAACCAAGGCGGAATTTTGGCCAGAGCCGATTGGCATTGACATCAGCGTTGTTTATATCATAGATATCACTGCGGAAGGTTGTTTTAGCTGAAGGATAAAAAGCCACTCCACCGCCTAATTGATTATTAATTACTCCTAAGCGGAAGCCAAAGTCATCGGATAATCTTGAGGTAAAAAGCACATCGTGCAAACTGATCTGCCGATTGGTTTGTCCCTCGCCTATCCCCAACCTAAAATAATCAGCATCAGAGCGAACTATGTCTAGGTTTCCTTGGACCGCGTTGGACAGGGTCCCTAGGTCAACCCCCCCAGAAATCCGTACATTTATATGTGAAACAGAATCGAAAAAATTATTAGCCGAGCTAAGGGTTTTTTCTGTTTCAGCAATTGTTCCTTTGACCGATCGTTGGAAACCGGGGTCAGCTACAATTTCCTTTATGCCGCGATTAGTTTCTCTCAGCTCAGCGGTTAATCTTTGCATATCTTGGGCCACTTGATTGGCCGTAAAAACTGTCCCAGTGAAGGCGTTTTTAAACTCGGGATTTTCAATCATGGCCCTAATGTTTTCCAGTATTTTTTTTGTTTCAACTAAATTTTGTGAGCCAATATCAATGAAATCAACAATGCCAGAAGTCGTTATCCCATACAAAACTTGTGGCGGCCGGTAAATAGCCTCCTCTGTGCCAGGAATAATTTCTAAATACTTTTGGCCAACAATGCCATCGTAGGCAATTCTAAGCTTAGAATCGCTAGGGAATCTTATGTGGTTATAAACAATACCATTTAAAGCAATCTCGTATGGACCAGGATCGATCCGAAAAACCTTGCCAACCCTAAAGCCACGATAACGGATTTCCGAACCAATGGTTAAGCCTTCAATACTTTGGAACGAACCTTTCATCTCGTAACCTGAGCTGACATTTAAGAGATCGGTTTTCCAAATGATTAGTAGAGATAGGGCAAGTAAAGAAACTAGGGTAAGCATGCCAACTTTGGCCTGGGTTGACAATCTCATGGATTTAGCCCTCCTGTGATAAAAGTTTTCACTCTTGGATCGTTTGAGCTTTGGGCCTCTTGGGGCGAGCCAAGATCAATTAATTTCCCATCTGCCAGAAAATAAATCCTTTCTGACGTCCGAAAGACAGTTTGCAAAACATGAGTAACCACAATTGATGTTGCTTTTAACTGCCGTCCCAATTTTATCATTAAGTTTTCAATAGTTACAGCGGTAATTGGGTCAAGTCCGGTGGTTGGTTCATCGTATAAAATTATCCTTGGGTCAAAAGCCAGTGCCCTGGCAATACAGACACGCCGTTGCATCCCACCAGAGAGCTCAGCCGGCATTAAGTCCCCTGTACCTTCTAGCTCCACCATCTCGAGCTTAGCCTTTACTATTTCGTTTACTTCGCCTTCCTTCTTGTTGGTGTGCTCACGCAGGGCAAAAGCCACATTTTCAAAAACTGTCATGGAGTCAAACAAAGCCGATGTTTGAAAGATCATCCCAATCTTTTTTCGCAGCCCAATCAAAGCTTCTTCGTCCAAGGCATTAACATCTTGCTGATCAATAAAAATCTTACCAGAGGTCGGCTGATCAAGCTTGATCAAAAGTTTTAGCAAAGTGCTCTTGCCACAGCCAGATGGACCAATAATTGAAATTGCTTGGCCATCACTTATTGTTAAGTTAACTGCTTCCAGTACCTTTTTGGAGCCAAAGTGTTTAGTTAGATTTTCTAGTTTTATCATTTAAAAAATAGCACCGATAAAAAATAATTAACGATAAAAAGAGCGATCAAGGTTGTGACCACAGACGAGGTCGTTGCTTCCCCTACCCCCTTGGCCCCACCCTTGGTATTTAAGCCGCGATAACAAGCAATAATCGCGATGATCATGCCAAAAAAAGCTGTTTTGATAAGCCCGCACCAGATGTCCCAAGTCCTGAGCATATATTGCGCGTTATCAAGATATTGCGTAGGGTTGATTTTAATAATATAGACTGCCACAAGATAAGAACCCCAAAACCCAGTTAAAATTGTTAGGACCGTTAGCAAAGGGAGCATAATAGTGGTGGCAATAAATCTTGGAATAACTAAATACTTTTCAACTGTTGCGCCTAAAGCTTGCAAAGCATCAATTTGTTCGGTGACCTTCATTGTTCCAATCTCAGCGGTAATAGCCGCCGCGACCCTGGCCGCCACAACTATCCCGGTAATCGCTGGACCAAGTTCTCTGGCCATGGCAATGGCCATCACCCCGCCAACAAATTTTCCTGCCCCAAATTTAGTGAATTCCCCAGCGATTTGCATGGCAAAAACCATGCCAACAAAGGCAGACGTGGTCAAAGCCAGGGGCAAGGATTCCACCCCAATCTTGACCATTTGTTCTAAGGTTAACTTAACGCTCATTTTGCCTTGAAATAAGTTGGCAAGGACCTTTAAGAACAAAATGGTTACATAGCCAAATCCAGCAAAGATATCCTCAACTTTTTGGCCAAGCTGTTCAAGAAACTTTTCGTAAGGCATAAGGTATTTTCTCCACAACATCAGAAGCAATCAAGCCAATCTCACCTTTTTCTCTGGCCGCAAGGTCACCGGCTAACCCATGGCTATAAACCCCTAGAATAGCTGCTTCAAACGGAACTAGGCCTTGAGCGCAAAACGCACCAATCATACCTGATAACACATCCCCTGTCCCGGCTGTTGCCAGGCCAGGATTGCCGGTTTGATTAATATAAACTTCTCCACAAGGATCTGCCACAATGGTCCCTGTCCCTTTTAAGACCACAATGCATTTATGATCATGAGCAAATTCTTTGGCGACTTTACGCCTGTTGCTTTGAACATAACTAACACTCTTATTGATCAAGCGGGCCAGCTCGCCTGGATGGGGAGTTATGATAACCTTTGCCTTAGCCTGTTTTAATAAACTGATCTTCTTAACAATAATATTTAAACCATCAGCATCAATTAAAATAGTAGACACCAAAGGATTTTGAGCTGTTAGCAATTTGGTAATCAGTGCTTGTGTCTTAGAAGTTACACCTAGCCCAGGCCCAATCACCCAACTGTTAGCCTTAATGGCAGAGATATCATCAAAAGAACGAGTAATAATTTCAGGAGTAGCCAGGTCAACGAGATCAATCAGCTTTTTGGGAACAGCTAAATAAGTTAGGCCTGCCCCAGAACGCAGCGCTGCCCGTCCCGCTAGGATAGCCGCCCCAGTCATCCCGCTGGAACCGGCAATAATCAATACCCTACCATAATCTCCTTTGTGAGATTCTGGCAAACGTTTTGGCAAGGCTATTGGTAGTTTATTTTTCCACATAGACTGATGCCACCGCGTATTCATGACAGTGTGACAAACTTAAAAAGACTTTGGCTAATGGCTTGCCCTTATGAGCTAGGCTAGGCTGGCCACGTTGGTCATGGATAACTTCCAACTCATTTAAGACGACAGCTTTGTTTTTTTTTTCATCAAGCCAACTCCCAGGGCTTTGGCATAGGCCTCTTTTGCGGCAAAGCGCACTGCCAATCTGGCATAATCAAAGTCATGCTGTTTGCGACAGTAGCTAATTTCACCATTTGAGTATACCCTAGTCAAGAAGTTGTTTCCATAACGTTTTATAGCTTGGCGAATTCGTTTAATCTCAATAATATCAATGCCGATCCCGTTTAACATTAATAACCAATCCCCCAATCTAGCAAGGCTTTGACTTGTTCTTGAACAAAATCTGCTTTAATAAGTGTGGCGGCCAGTTCTGCCCGCGAAAGTTTTTTTTCTGGATCAAAATTTTCTAGAACAAACTTTAGCATGCTCTTTTGTTTGGCCAAAGCAATCTCTTTAATGGCCCAATGCCTGGCCCCAATATCTTGGTAGGGTTTTTCCTGCAGCCTAGTTGGTAATTTCAAGTTGGAAACGCGGATCATCATGACAATCCCCTCTGCTCGATTAACTTGTCGCCATGGCCCAAAAGTGCCGTCTGGATACCCATAAACAATGCCATTGTTATAACCAGCTTGGACATAAGGCGCAATCCACTCTTGTAGCTCAATATCTGTGAATGGCAAATTGGTCACTTCTGCGGTCCTGACTTGATTGGCCCTCAGCAGCTCGATCAAGAGATCTGCTCTTGAAATTTCTTTCTCTGGTTTGAAATTACCATCTGGAAAAATAGTAAGTATACCCAGGGAAACTAGTTGTTGGATTTGGGTTTTTGCCCAGTGATCATCAGGGACATCTGGGATTTTGGTTAAGCGTAAAACTTTGAGCTTTTTAGTGCTGAGCAAATTATTCTGGGCATCATAAGCTTTGATAATTATCGCGTTCTTGCCCAGGTTGAGTGGAACCATTAATGCAAAATGCTTGTCTTTGAGCGATTGTGACTGGGTGTTGACAGTGATTATTTTTGCTTGCCCATGGTTGACCTGTCCTGAAATAAGCCCTTTATCAGTTTGCACAATTGTTTCATCGATTTCTGGATTAAGCTCAATCACTTCTTTTGGGGCGGGCTCTTTTTTCTTTCGTTTGTTCTCTACCCCGTAAGTTAAAGAAAAGTAATGAGTGTCATTATCGCTAAGGGCGTTATATTGATGATAAGCATAATCAAACCGAAAATGATTAAAATAAAGGCCAATACCAGAGGTCAAGTTGTTGGAAACATCTAATAAACCTGTGGTGCCGCTGCCAACAATATCTTGGTCAACCCCTACCCTAAGATCAAGAAATTCTGACGGTGACCATTCTAGCCCGCCATGCCACAGCTCTGGTAGGTTAGGATTGTCAGGCGATTCTTTAGGAAAAGAATCATGATCAAGATTGAGCGAAAGCAAGTTGTCCCCAGCCTCAAAAATACCGTCCGGGCCTAAAAGATGGAGGTTTAGGCCCAGTTTGATGGTTGAACGAAGGGTTTCTTCTGAACCATTAGCCCATTTAATCTTGCCTCCAGCATCAAAAGACAAAGCGTTTTGCCAAGATAGAGCTGTTCTCAAAACTGTATGGGGACAAAAAACAATTCCCAGATCAACTTCATTGCCAGAAGCTGTGCCATTAGAAATTCCAGCCCCGCTCATGCCAAGAGAAAAGAACTTATATGTTGTACCAAAAGACAAGTTTCTTAATGGATTCGCAGCCCAAGATAACAAAACAACTTGATCATAAAACGAATAGGTCACCCCTTCGGTACTTGATGAGATTATTCTAACACCATCAATCACTTCTTGGGTTGCTGAGGCCCCCATAAAGGAAATACCACTGCCTGCGTAGCCAAGGCCAAAAGTGCCAAGATCTGTAGGCAAGGCATAGGCACAGTTAAGATAATCGTATTCGCTTAAAAATCTTCCTTGCATGCTGGTAAATTGCCAGTTTGAGAGTGACGCCAGCGCTGCCGGATTAAGAAACATGGCTGACACATCGTCTGCCACGGCAACAAAACTTTTGCCCATCCCTAAGGTCCTGGCGCCTGTACCAATGCGAGAAGGATCAGTGGCTACTTTTAAACTAGCCCCCACGGCTGGGATTGTAAAAACTATTAATAAACAATAAAGGCAGAATTTGCCTATTAATTTCAAGTATCTTTCCTTTCTTAAAAAAAAACCATCGGCTTAATGATAGACGACAAATTTGCCCTTGCCCACTACCCTGCCGTCAGAAACGATCTTAAAAACATAAATACCATTTGCCAGGGCCGCTCCTGAGAGATCAGAGACCCCGCTGATCGAAAGTTGATTGTAACCTGCTTTTGCTCCGCTAGTACCCGATGAAAACTTGCGGGTTGTGACCATCTCACCACCTAAACCATACATATACAAGGTTATATTAGCATCCTTGTTTAAATTGTAGGCAACAATCCCTCCTTGAGTAGCGCTGGCAGCAGCACCTGCAGCTCCTGGCAAGGAGTGCATCACCGTAATTCTGGTAGCCTCTGGGGGATCAGCCTCTCCTGCCACCCGCAAACCTGTAACCTCTTTGGTCCTTGTATTACCAAGAGTATCAGCTACTTGAACAGTTAAATTGTGCAGCCCGCTAGCCAAATCAATGGTACTGGCATACCCAGTCATGGCTGTGGCTGTGGCGCCGCTAGACGCAATGTATGAAAGCAGTGTCGTGTCCAGTGTTATCCTTATTGAACTGGCAGCAATTGAAGTGCTGTCAGTAAAACTAATAACAAAAATCGGATCTTGGCTAATCGCATCCCCAGTGCTGACTGTCTCGCCAATCTCATTCCTAATGGTGATTGTTGGTGGCACACTATCAGCACTAACACTGCCGATAACAAAAGAGCGATTGTCTACTGTGTCCAGTCTGTTCCCGGCTAAGTCTCGAGCGTCACGGGAAATCGTGACTGAGTACATTGTCCCAGCTACAAACTCTGTGGTTGGAGTAAAGGTCATCCTGGTATCGCCAGCTGACCAGGTAAAACTACCTGTAACGCTGGGGACAATAGAGAAGGCTGCTTCTACACTATCACGATCAACTGCTTCTGAGAACGTAAAAGTAATTGCACTCCCGCTGACAGAAACTGTTGTCTCAAAGCTGCTTACTGAGGGGGCAGAACTGTCAATGTCAAACCGACCGCTCTCTGTAGTGGCAATGTTACCAGCTAAATCAATTGCCGCTACGCGCACCTGGCAGCGCGTTGAATCAACTTCTGGCACCACCCAACCATAGCTCCCACTGTTAGCTAAGCCACTGGCAATCTCACTCCAACTGCTGCCAGTGTCTGTGGTCAAATACAGGCTGATCGGATTTGTGGCTAAGCCGTAAGTGTCACTCGCACTCCAACTGATTGTGTAGCTTGGGCCGTTACCAGCAATTAACTCATCTCCCTCTGGTGAGATCAAGGTGACTGTTGGCGCGCTCGCGTCAATTGTCACGTTAAAAGTAGTTGAGTCTGTTCCCCAATTTTCCATGTTGTCCCTGGTCCTAACTTTCCAAGTGTGCAAACCTTCTGACAGCGCAGCTACAGTGTATGACAAACCAGACAAAGTTGCTACCTGAGTCACAGAATTAACAGTGATCTCATAGCTGGCTACCCCGCTTAGTGTATCGCTGGCTGCTTCCCAGGTGAAACTTGGTGTAGTGTTATTGGTGTAATTGTTGTTGGTTGGGGTCCCCAGATTTGGCGCACTTGGTCCAGTTGTATCTAATATGATTGAATCGTTCAAAGTGCTTGAGACATTGAACACGGCATCCTGTGTTTTGTAGTACACAGTCCTTGCCCCATCAGCCCCAACAGCCAGGGCATACGTTGTTGGGTTAGCAAAACTGACCCAACTGCCACCAGTAAAGCTGAAACTTTCTGAGAGCATCATTTGTGTTGGACTGCCAACTATGCCGCTAGCCTCAACAGAAACAGTTCGTTCATTTGTGTAGGTAGTGTTGTTGCTGGTCCTGTCCTTTAGAATCAGTCCGGTCCCGGCTGGTCCAGCCGTATCTACGGTAAATGTCCAGGAACTGCTCCAAGCACATGTATTGCTAAGCAGATCGCGGCACCTTGCTTCCCAAGTATGCAAATCATCACTCAGTGCATTTGTGGTGAAATCTGTCCCCTCAGTAGTGGCAACAATTACTCCATCTACCCGGGCTTCATAGGTAACTGCGTCAGCTACACTCCCCCAACTTAAGGTTGGGGTATTATCCCTAGTGCTGCTCCCATTAGTTGGTAAGATTAAGCTTGGCACATTTGGAGCAGTGGTATCTATAGTAAATATTCTTGTCCCACTCGATACACCCCAATTCCCTGCGTTATCCTTAGCCCTTGCTTCCCAGGTATGCAAGCTGTCACTTAAAGTTCCGGTAGTGAAACTGGTGGTAGCATCTTGGGTTGTTACAGTAGTATCAACAGTGATCTCATAACTAGCAATACCATTGGTATCAGTAGCTGCATCCCAAGTTAAGAGCGGCGTATTATCGCCAGTAGTTGCCTCATCTGGCGGGGAAGTTAAACTTGGGGCTGAAGGGTTAGTGGTATCCACTGTTAAAGTTCTTGAACTGCTCCAATCACTAGGATTGCCAGCAATATCTATTGCTCTAACTTCCCAGGTATGCAAAGCATCACTTAATGTTCCTGTGGTAAAATTAGTGCTTTCCGTAGTTGCAACAATCTCACTGTCAACTCTGGCTTCATAAGTAATGGCTCCGTCAACACTTCCCCAACTTAAGGTTGGCGTGTTATCTGGGGTCAAGCTTTCATCCGCTGGGGAGGTTAAGCTTGACACTCCAGGGGCTGCCGTATCAACGGTAAAACTTGTGGCAGTGCTTTTACTCCCCCAATTACCGGCCACGTCCATGGCTCGCACTTCCACCGTGTGCAAGCCATCAACTAAAGCCTCTGCCGTATACTCTGTCACTGCCCCCAGTGTGGTTACCCCTGTATCTACTGTTACTTCGTTGCTCAAGATCCCTGAACCGCCAATATCCGTGCCGGCTGTCCAGGCAATTGTCGGCGTGTTATCGCCAACGCGTTCACTCTCACTTGGCGAGCTAATCTCTGGTGCTGTTGGCGCCGTCGTATCTATGACAATCGCTTTATTATCCCCCAATGACCCGGCGGCTCCCGGTTCCGGCAGAGTCAGGTTAGCGTTATTGCTACTCCCATCGGTGATTGTCCCTTCGTTAAGCGCCAATGACCCATTGCTGACATAATCCAAATCACTGCTCGTATCTTCGGCTTGTACTGTGTAGTCAAAAGTTAAAGTATCCGTATCGCTCCCCTCTGTATACGTCGCTGTCCGGTCGGTATCACCGGTCTCCAGCAACAAGGTTGGCGTGCCATTTTTAGTGCTTACTGTCACATTATCATCAAACGTAACAGTTATATTAATGGTATCGCCTTCATTATAGGCCCCATTGGCGGTAGTCGCGCTCACGGTGGTTACTGTCGGCGCGATCAAATCGTAAAATGTTAACGGCATCGTGGTGGTTGAAACATCGGCTACGTTACCGGCAAAATCATAAATGGCACTATCGGCAGGGGTTATCTCAACTGTCTCGTTGCCGTCTCCGCCTTTGATTGTTCCTGTTACACTAAGGTTTACCCTGACCTGAGTTGGCCCTTCTCCTAAAGGATTATTATCCACATCCGCAATACCAGCAATTGTTGCATCAGTGGCAGTGCCGCTTCCCGGCTCAAAATGTATGGCAAAATCAGAGGCGTCCAAGACCCCTGTCCCGTCATTTGCACTGAATACTGAATTATCAAAGTTGACTGTAACGTAAGTATTATCTGCCGACATCGCTCCACTCATTATCTCCGGCACTATCCCGTCTATTTCCAGGTTTTTATTATCAGTCAATGACCCAGGATCCCCTTCAACCAGCAAGGTCACATCCGCATTATTACCTGCCGCATCCTTGATTGTTCCGCTATTTAGTTCTATCGACAATGACATATATGCCAGCTCAGGACTCTCTTCGCCAGCCCCAACCGTATAATTAAAAATTAAATCCGTACCGCCACTACCGCTGGCATACTCGGCTATCCCGCCAGTATCCAAATCTATATATGGTGTTCCCCCATCCGTATTAACTATTGTCGCCTCATCAAAAGTAATGGTGATTGGAATCAGATTACCCAAACCATACATCCCATCGTCCAGACTTGAGGTGACATTGGTAATTTGCGGCCCGGTGGAATCAATCGTAAAATCAGCATCACTCATATCAGTGCCGATATTCCCTATCGCATCCAAGGCTTCAACACTAACCCTGGCAGTTGTTATATCCAGACTAGGAATTGGGTTCCAGGAATATGTACCGTCATTGTCCTCGCCAGTTGCAATCTCAACCCAGCTAGCACCGCTATCCGTTGAGTAGCGTAAGTTAACACTAGTTACCGCGGTATCATCACTAGCTGACCAGGTAATATTGGTACTATCACCCCCCATCAAGGTTTCACCACCATCTGGCGCTCCTAATACAACCACGGGCGGCGTGGAGTCTACATAATCATAAGCTCCCATGTCGGTTCCAGCCGGGGTTCCGGTAGCAATACAAGGCGAGCCGGGGCTAAGGTGATAGTCATAAGCAGACGCATTAACAAATGAAGGGTCAACAGTTATATCTCCTGTACCAAGACTCACCCCACTCCAGTTGCTTAGGTTATTCCAACTGTCATTATAAGAACTATTTACAGTAAGATTTCCATTATATCTATAGATACCACAACTACCATTTATGGGTGATTGTCCAGATCGTGGCTCCGAACAAACTATATTGTTTTTTACTATTGGAGTATATGTGTTGCAATAATAAAAATAGATCCCATATAAACACTTAATTATCGTATTTCTATCTATTATGCCTGTCCAGGATTGAGAGCTTTGGTTATCAAATATACCGGTACCAAAGTTGCTAACTTCGTTTTGTATTATATTATAAGGCCCATACATCCCTTGCATATATACACCGTAGGTAGAAGCTGAGTAAGTTTGACGCTCTATTAAATTTCCTTCCAAGGTCACACTGCTTACATGGGCTCCCCAATCAAAATAAATACCATTTGTATATCCCTCAGCACTAACATAGTTGTTTTTCAGATACGTTCCAGCGGCTAATATAGATATCACAGTCGTACCACTGGTTCCGCGTACCATAACCCCCTCAAGCGATGCATTAGCATATAAATAAAAAGCATTGGCTGCTCCGGCATTCACAGTAACCGTATCCCTGCTTACACCTTTGATATATCTATTGGCAAGATAAATGGGAAAGCTGGTTTCCAACCCCCCACCTGCAGAATATGTGCCAGCCAAGACATTAACTGTCCTTATTGTCCTGGTTAACGCATATGTAATATTTCGCCAAGGAGAGACCTCTGTTCCAAGATTAGTATCATCTCCTGTCCCGCTGACATATGATTCTGTGCAATATGGAACACCAGCTTCCTGTGAAGCAAAACAACCACGATTACCACCATCACTAGCTGTATTTATACAAGGATTTGTCCAACCACTATTACTTAACTGTAAATTATAACTATTTGCCTCTGGCGTCGTAAACCCAGGATAAATACTAATATCTCCCGTCCCTTGAGTAACACCACTCCAATCAGCTTGATTGTTCCAAGAACAATTATATGAACTATTAACAGTCAGACCTCCACCAGATTTATAAACACCTACGCTGCCGGATCGATATAGCCCAGTTAATTGGCCATTTAACTGCGGATTAGAACAGATAATATTATTAGTCACATTTGCTATTGTATGATTAGAATAATAAAAATAGATCCCATATAAACACTTAATTATCGTATTTCTATCTATTATGCCTGTCCAGCTATTGGCACATTGACTGTCATATATACCAGTACCAAAGTTGCTGATCTCATTTTGAGTAACATTATAAGCCCCATACAGCCCCTCCAAATGCACACCAAAAGTCCCAGAATTGTAAGTTTGCCTCTCGATTATATTTGCTTCTATGGTTAAACCACTTGGGTGGGGAGACCGATCACAATAAATGCCATAGGAGTACCCCTCTGCACTGACATAACAATTTAAAACCTGTACACTATTAGCCGCTACCCCTATAATTTCGTTTCCTGCGACCCCTTTAACGTAAAAACCATCAAGCTTGGCTCCTGTACTCATGTTAAAAACCCTAGTTGCACCTGAATCTTCAATTACAACCGGGCCATATTGCAAGGTTGCCACAAAATATGCACCATTAACATTAATAGGAAAAATCTCACCATTATCCGTATTATATGTCCCTGAGGCTACATTGACGGTATCGCCAGAAACAGAGAGCAAGGATGCGTGGGTTATTGTTTTCCAGGGACTGCCGCTACTACCGTCATTGCTGTCACTGCCACTACCGGCATCAACATAATAGACGCTGGCCGCGGCAAAAGAGGGAGAGATAAAAAAGACAAGCGAGGCCAGAACCAGAAACGTTGCTAAGATTATTTTACGCAATCGAGCACCTCCAGAATTAAAATATTAAAAATTTTACTAGAATGCCTGTCCCCACGGCAATTAACGTGCTGGCCAGCGTCCCCACCGGAGATTTTGCCGCCAAAACCAAGCCAATAATAGCATATTGGTCAACCAAAACAAGGGTGAAAATTATTATTCAAAAACGATTAATAAAATCCGAGGCTGTCCACCACTGGGCTGTACTCTGATTGGGATTATTAAAGTAGCAGAAAACTTGCGGGGGTGAATTTTACGTTGATCCATGCTGGACAAAAGGGACTGCTTGCTCTGCCAGGTTCTCTAATAAAATTCGGATAATACCCCCCCAGCCCCTTTCTAATAAAGGGGCTGGGGAATCTAACATCGGATGGATTCATTCGAAAGGAAGCGGAAACCGACTCTTGTAGCCAGATTTACTCTAATTCATAATGATAATGATTAATGGGGTAAGAGTTAGAAAGAATCAAAAACACGTTACTAGGTTCTTTGCTAACGCTTATCCTAACAGGCCTACTTGTCTGCCTAAACCTTTCTGGATACGGAGATGGAATTACTCCCCCGCGCAAAGTTTGTCTGGCAGTTAATTCGTATTCACCCATTGGCACACGAATAGGCCGCAGAATTGAAGTGAAATCATTAAAAACGACAATTCCCCGATTATTAGTTTTGTTGCTTGCAACCAAGACGGGAAAATATGCCGCTTCTGAAGTAATATCTCGAGCTTTAACATACACCCAATATTCTGTTTGATCATTCGAAGACAACAGGCTTCCCATTGTATCCAAAACCGTAATCGTTAATTTCCCTGGTTTAATCAGGATAGTTGCGGAATCAGTTTTAGCAGCCAAACATACACTAGCAGAAATTAAGAGCAACAGAACAGAACAGAACAGAACAGAACAGAACAGAACTTCTTAGACATATTACCCCTCCTTCGCTTAATAAATACGCTGAACTTGTTTATTTTTTTGTCATCACCTCCTCGTTATACTAATATACTAACACACTTTTAACGATAAATCATTATCCGAACTCGACCAAGTACCTTTTCTTGAGGGTTCTCGCCAAACATTAAAATAGCCGCGTTAGTTGGTTGGTCTTTTTTAATTAATTTAAGTTTCTTAAGCGCTTCCTTTAATGAAATTTTTATGCTGACTTTCAAATTCCTTTCCTGATTAGCTTTTTTAAAAAGTCTCTCACTTTGGTTTCATTTATGTTTTTTAAGGTTGAGCCTTTGCAAATTTGGTTATCAAAATGCAGCTTTTCTTCATGCTTTTTCAGCAACAACCTTTCATATTCATTCCTGCTCATTGCCTTTGTATTCTTCCCGATCCGGATAAATGCTTTCCCTTGGGCTAAATGCGGTTTATCATGGCTGGCAGAAACCTCAATTGAAATTACGCTCTTTTTATCTGTTTTAAGCGGCTTTATTTCCGGATAAATTCGAGGATCTAAATTATCAACAATCGTGTTGGTTAACCTCTCTATGGTTTGTTTGCCAATATCAACCCCGAGGATTTTCTCGCTTTCTCCCAACCCTATCAATTTTAAAATTTTAGCTTTTGTCATATGTTACTCGGCGCACTCATTGAATACCCCTTAAATATTTTTTTATTTCTTTTTTAAAAAAATTACTTAGCGCACTTGGCTTAAGGACAGCTTCAGCCAAATACTTTAAATTGGTCTCTACTTTTAGATCATCCAAATAGGTTAACTGCTCCAAAAACATTTTCTCGCTAAAGACTTCACCGTACTTTTTTTGGCTCCACTTAATGATGTGACCAAGAGAGGCATGTTTTTGTTTAATGATTATATACAGATCAAAATAATCACGATAGTTTCCGCGTCGACCCAGAGCATAAGCTTTGGTAGTTGCCAGGTCCTTTATTGACAGTAAAGGAACCGTTTGTGGGGTTTTTAGTAAAGGAAAAATCGGCTCCCAATAATAATTCAATAAAGTAACTTTGATCTCCTGTCGCAGGACTAAACTTAGCTCATCACTTGTATCAACCAGCATCTGTGGTTTATAAGAAGCCAAGCCCTTAACAATTTTGCTTTTTACAGCCAAGGTAATCGGCGCTGCCCTAAAGAGATCAAAATCAAACGATTCACGATGGCCTATTTGCAAGGCCAGGGCTGTTCCGCCCGCCAAATAATAATCACAGCCAATAATTGAATAAAGCTTTTGAAAAATCCCTTGACGTTCTTGGTCCAATATATCCCAATGCAGATTAGGCAATTTTTTCCTCCAAATTATTAAGCAAATATCACCTTGGCAAAAGACAAAATACTTTTCCGGCTGAATCGGCCGGCATTTTTCTTGGCGAAATCATAAAGGGCTTTCCTGCCAAGCTTTTGTATTAGGTAGTTGACATGCTCCATCCTCCCTTTTTCCAGGGCTTGAAAAAGAATGGTTTCACGGTCTGTTTCCAAGGAAAGCTTATCAAAATCAGAAAACCAAAGAATCGATCTGAAATATTTTGGCAAGCTCATTTTTATTATTGTCTCCTTAAGTAACCGGTGTCAACCAGCTTTTATACTTGGCCATTTCCCCTTTTACCGCCTTAAAATATATCTCTTGGATTTTTCGGGTTACCGGACCCATTGAGCCACTACCGATTTTCTTTTTATTAACATACCCTATCGGTACCACCTGCGCTCCTGTACCGCAAAAGAAAAGCTCGTCGGCTTTAAAAAGCTCGGCCGGCTTAAAAGATTTTTCAGTTGTAGAAATATCCAACTCTTTTTTAGCAAGTAACATGACTGTCGCCCTGGTTATCCCCGGCAAAATATCATCAGAGAGCCTGGGGGTAATAAGTTTGCCCTTTTTAACCATAAAGATATTCTCACCGGAGCCTTCAGCCACATTGCCTTTGTGCGATAAAGTTATCGCTTCAACACAACCTTTACTTAAAGCTTCTGCCTTAGCTAAAGACGAATTAAAATATGTGCCGGTCAGCTTTGCCCCTTGCGGCATAGAGTACTCGCTGATGCGGCGATATTTGGAAATCCAAACTTTTATTCCGCTTGAAGTATCGAGATAGTTACCAAAAGGAGCAACGTAAATCGCAAAGTCATCCGCGACCCCGATTAACCCTAAGCCAACCTTTTCTTCCGACTTATAAGCAAGAGGCCTAATATAAAGATCCTGCTTATAATCGTTTTTGCGGACCAGCTCCACGGTAACATCCATCATCTCCTGTAGCGACAGCCCTAGCTTCATGTGCAAAGTTTTAGCCGACTTCATCAAACGCTGGTAATGCTCGCGGAGTTTCAATATATACATCTGCGACTGATCAATATTATAGTAAGCGCGGATCCCTTCGAAGCAGCCGGTCCCGTAGTTTAAAGCATGGGTCATAATGCCGACAGTCGCCTGCTCAAAAGGGACAATCTGCCTTCTAAAAAAAGCGTATTTCATTTATGCTACTAAACTCCAATATGAGCAGGAGGAACAGTTTGTCTGGTATGTAGCGTTAAATCACTTCTAAGTTTTCTAAAGTTTTGCTCTGTTTCATTGCGAAATTCTTCCAGTTTATTATCTACCCTGTTAATGGCATTAAGCAAAACTGAATGCCCCTCTGCAATAGCTTTTACATCACTTCTAATTTGTTCAAACATGATTTGTACTTTTTTAAATTCATCACTCATATTTCTTTCCTCCTACATTGATTCTGGAGCACTAATTGCCAGTAATTGTAACACGTTTTTCAGGGTAATTCGACAACAATTTACTAGGTAAATCCGTGATGGGTTGCCGATAACTTTGCATTGTTCATAAAAGGAATGAAAGGTTGTCGCCAGCTCTTTGGCATACTCGGTTAATCGATGCGGCAAGCGATATTTGGCGGCTTCTTCGACAATATCAGGGAAGCTTAAGATTTTGAGGGCTAGGTCGCGTTCTGCCTGATGCTCAATTCTGCACTCTTCATTCTCCATTTTACATTTTGCCAATATCGAACAAATTCTCGCGTGCGCGTATTGCACATAAAAGACCGGATTGTCGTTTGATTTTTTCTTGGCTAGCTCAAGATCAAAATTTAAATGCGAATTAACATCAGTCATGGCAAAGAAAAACCGGGTCGCGTCAGCTCCCGTCTCCTCAATTACCTCCTCAAGTGTCACCATCTCGCCAGTGCGCTTGGACATCCGAACAACTTCTTTCCCCCGATAAAGAGCAACCAATTGGCCAATAATAATCTCCAGTTTATCTTGAGCAAACCCCATCGCCCCCACAGCCTGCTTGATCCGCTTTACATAACCATGATGATCAGTCCCCCAAATATTAATTAAATGGTCAAAACCACGCTTAAATTTATCATAATGATAAGCTAGGTC
>PEYM01000142.1 GCA_002774365.1 Candidatus Saganbacteria bacterium CG08_land_8_20_14_0_20_45_16
TGACAGGATCATTAAACAAGCCTGAGTTCAGCCTCATTTCTGGATTGGAAAATACTATAAGAGAGGAGGGAAGCTATTCGAACACGCAAAAATTCGAGCATTAGATATTTGTGAATCTCGGATATTGTTGACTTATCTCCTAATTTCTTTCATAATTTCTTCATGGATTTTAGCGCTGTATTTAAGTTAATCCTCAATGATTTTCCCGGATCAACGATTAATTTTGCCCTCATTGGCGGTTTCGCCCTCGCCTCGCACAGATATCCCAGAGCGACAAGTGACATAGACTTTCTGATTGAAAACGAGGACTTCCCTAGGGCTAAAGAAACTCTTTCTCCCGGCTCGAGAGTCTAGAAAATATAGCTTGCTACCGATATTCATTTTGGCTAGGTGGATCAGCTATCTCCTTTATGGTTATCCCCTCAAAAACAACTTCAACCCTTAGCGCCAGTTGACACAGATCACTACGTTTTAAACCTTCTGGTATTTCAATTGTTTCCGTAGAAACAGAAAAAGAATCGAAAACATAACCAAAAAACATTATCCCAAAAGCAATAGCCCCATTAAAGGCTTGCCCTGGATCCATTTCGCAAAGAACATGCTTATGCTCTGGGACATATCCCAAAACCTCAAATTCAACTATGAGATTTCCTGCTTTTTCCCTCACTGTTGGATCGGACATAACATTTTCTACAACTATCGGGGTTAGGTCGCAGTACGGGCCATCCAACCGCTTTAGATATGAAATTGTTGGGGACAAAATCCCGTCAAGAAATTTTTTGCTTGTAGGTGTGACAACTTACCAACAACAGTTTTTAGGCCCTGTCCATAATAATTAATCAAGCTACGAGTAGTATGACCAACACTTGTCATTGCCTTCTCCTTTCTCTTCAAGTATTTATCGATAAATAACAAGGAAATTTCAAGTTATTTTAATTGTGAGCCTTGCCCACTTAAGCCTTGGCATGCTAAAATGGTTCATCAATGATTGAGACCATCGCCCAAATCAAACAGATCGAGAAAAAGGCTGAAGAACTGATTAAAGCCGCTCACGACCAGGCCTTTCATAATATAAGGACAGCTAATCAGCAGCACGAAACAGCCCTGGACCAAGCCAAAGAAGCTGCCTTAACAGCCAAAAAAAACTTGATAACTAAAGCAAGGCAAGAGGCAGAGGAAGAGGCAGAGGCTATTGATAAAAACTCCCAAAAAGAGCTAGTAAAACTAAAAAACCAGACCGCTGCCAAAATTAAACCAGCCAAAGAGGAAATTCTACGATGTCTATCGTAGAAATGCAGAAAGTCCACATAGTCTCAACTAAAGAGAATAAAGACGCTATCCTAAAGACACTGCGGGATAGTGCGGTTTTGGATATACAGGCAGGGAACTGGGGACTAGGGGCTGGGGCAGAAACTGATCTTGACTACCGTTTAGCTGAATTAAAATCCGCTATCACTTTTCTTGAAGCAGCTGAAGCCAGAAAAAAAAGCTTTATCGAATCATTCCTCCCAGCTAGAGAAGAAACCACGGCCAAAGAATTAAACAAGGTCTGCCAAGATTTTGACTGCCGCCTAATGCTGCAAAACACCAAGAACCTGGACGAGCGGCTGGCTAACCTTAAAAACTTAACCAATGAGCTGCATAATAAACTTACCCTGCTCGCCCCCTGGCAAAGCCTTAAGACAAAACTTAATGATTTAAATAATACCGAGAAAATAAGGGTCGCCCTGGGCTCAATCAAGACCAAGGGTCTGGAGAGCTTTCGCCAAGCGCTGGATCAGGCTTCAAAAGCCACCACGCTTACGCTTGCCAGCCAAACCAAAGAGAGTACTTTTATTATCATCACCTTTTTGACCACTGAAGCAGCCAAGATCGAAAAACTAATGGCTGCTTCAGAATTTAACCCCATCACCCTACCCTTGCTTGATAATACAGCTAAAGCAGAAACAGCTTCCCTTAATAATCTGCTCAAAGAGACCAAAGAAGATCTTGATGAGCTGCATAAAAAAGCCAAGCGCCAGGCACAAAACTTAAAACAGCTTAAATTTATCTACGACAACCTACTGGAACAAAAACATGAGCTCGAAGTCAAACAAAAACTCGCCAATACCAACTATGCCTTTGTAATCGAAGGCTGGATCAAGAAATCAGACTTAGAGAAGCTAAGAAACAAGTTGGGCCAAGCCACCGAGGTCTTAGCAATCGAGCCAGCCAAAGACGAAAAACCGCCGGTTATCTTGAGCAATCCTAAGGTCTTGGCCCCATTTGAGCTGATTACCCAAATCTACGGCTCGCCACAGCCAACGGAATTTGACCCGTCAGTCCCGCTCTCGTTTTTCTTTGCCCTCTTCTTTGGCTTGTGTCTTGGCGACTTTGGTTATGGTTTAGCTTTAAGTTTAGTCTCTCTTTACTTTTTAAAAAGATATAAACTCCCGGCTGGTGGGACCAAGCTTTTCCAATTGCTGATGCTGGGGGGCGGAACCGCCATGATTGTCGGACTTTTAACCGGTGCCTACTTTGGCTTTAGCCCGGCCGAGATACCTGTCCCCTTCCTTAAAACCATCCAAATCATTGACCCGATCAAAAACCCGCTAACCATGCTAGTTTTCTCCCTCGCCCTCGGGGTGGTCCAAATTTTGTTCGGCATCCTCTTGCAAATGGCCCTGCATATCAGGAACAAAGAGTATCTCCAGGCAATTTTAGACGATGGGATCTGGTTTGTTTTCCTTAGCTCGCTTGTCCTTTTAATAGTCGCCTCGGCCCTGTCGCTCCCAATCGCCGGGGTTGCCTCCAAACTAAGCCTGGCTGGTGCAGCTGGCCTAATCTTAACCCAGGGACGGCACAAGAAGACCATTATCCAAAAATTCTTAAGCGGCCTGCTTAGCCTTTATAAGGTTTCCGGCTACATGGGTGATACCCTGTCCTATTCCAGATTGTTGGCGTTAGGAATGTCCAGCACTATTATCGGCTCGGTTATAAATATTTTGGCTGGCATGGTCAAGGGAAGCGGCCCGGTGATCGGGATTATCCTCATGGTTGTGCTTTTGGTCTTTGGCCATCTTTTTAATTTGATCATCAGCACCTTAAGCGCCTTTGTCCACTCAACTAGGTTGCAAATGGTTGAGTTTTTTAGTAAGTTCTATGAAGGGGGCGGCAGGGAATTCCGCCCTTATAAACGTGTAGCTGAATACACAACTATAAAATAAGGAGGAAAAGAAAATGGATATAGGTGTTGCATTATCAGTGGCTGGGGTAGCGATGGCGGTTTTGCTTGGAGGAATTGGTTCTGCTTGGGGTGTAGCGATCGCGGCTGAAGCTGCAGGAGGCGTTATGACCGAAGACCCGGAAAAATTTGGCCGCCTTTTGGTAATGGTGGCCCTGCCCGGCACCCAAGGCTTTTACGGTTTCTTAGGCGGTTTCTATATAATGATGAAGATCGGCTTATTAGCTGGCGCGCAAGCTGTCAGCCCAATGGCAGGACTTCAACTCTTGTTCGCGGCTCTCCCTGTTGGCATGACCGGCCTTATCTCCGGCATCTATCAGGGCAAGGCCTCGGCTGCGGCCATTTATTTGATCGCCAAACGGCCGGAAGAAATGGGCAAAGCGATTATCTTGCCGGCCATGGTTGAAACTTACGCGGTTATTGGTTTGCTCGCCTCTATCTTAATAGTCTCAGGAATCAAGTTATAAAGGATACGCGTAGGCGAGCCTCTTAGGCTCGGCCGACCTACGCGAAAGACAAATAATGTCATTAGCTGAAATTGAAAAACTGGTCCTTAAAGAAGCAGAGAGTGAGGCCAACAAGCTTCGCACCACAAACAAAGACGAGCTGGAACACTTGGCAAAGCTTAGTCAGCAGAAAATCGCTGAGCTTAAAAAGCAAGTCGACCACGAAACGCAATTAGAGGTCGAACAAGCTAAGCGAGAAATCCTGGTCCCAGCCAGGCAAAAGGCCAAAAAGGCCCTGCTGGAGACTAAACAGCAAATTTTAAGCGCAATCTATTCAGATATCCAAAAGGAGAAAAAGCTTTCCAACGCTGAACTCGCCAAAGTTAGGGAAGAATCAGAGGTCGCGACAGCTAAGCTGCTCTTTCTGGGAACCCGCAAATGAAAAACTCATATCAATACGGGATCGGCAGGGTTAGGGCCCTTGAGGCCTACTTAATGACGAAACAACAAATCGAGCGGATGGCTGGGTCAGAAAGCTTTGAAGCCACCTTTGCCGTGCTGTCGGAAACCCCGTATGCCGAAACCCTGCCAAGGCTTAAAACAGCTTTTGACTTTGAAGAGCTAGTTAAGCTTGAATTTATCGCTTTAGAAGATCTCTTACTAAAGCTTTCTTTCAACCATCCAGTTATTGCCTCTCTTTTTGCCAAGAGAATATATACAACTAGCCCTTTTGAAGTTGATAAGCAATATTTTGCAAATTTAAGAAAAGCTTGTAAGACTACTCAATCCCCTCTAATTAAAAATTTTATTAAACACATGATTGACTCAGTTAACCTTAAAAGTCTTCTGCGCTCGCGCAGTAAAGAAGAACTTTTTAGCGCCTTTATCCCCGGCGGGCTGCTTGATCGCGATTTAATTCTTTCCCTCTCCGGCAAAAGCCTTGATGAGATTATCTCGCGCCTTGAGTTCAGTCCATATTTCCCAGCCATCAAAGTGAGTTTCCCGCATCTCTTTGAACGCCAGCTTGATAATTTCATGATCAATGAATTTAAAAGGGCCAAATATCTGGCCTCTGGTTTAGATCCATTAGTTGGTTTCTTTCTGGCCAAAGAAAACGAGCTCAAGACCATAAGGTTTATCTTAATCTGCAAAAAGAACAGCGTGGTGAGCAAAGAAATAAATGAGAGAGTGCGGATAAATTATGCATAAGATTAAATTTATCGCGCCAAAATATTTAATCGCACCGCTCGCCCTCTTGGGGATAGAGTCCTACCCAGCAGAAAGCGATACCGAAGCTGCTCGCCAGCTTGAGGCAATCGCGCAAAAGCGCGAGCCAGCTCTAATTTTTATCACCGAACGGTTGGCGGTAGACCTTAAAGAAGAGATCAATAAGCTAAACAAAAAGCCGGACATTAACGTCGTCCTAATCCCTGATAACCGGGGAACAACTAATATGGCATCAGAGCAAATTAATTGTCTAGTCAAAAATTCTATCGGAGCGGAGGTTATAATAAGACAATGACAAATAAAGGTAAAATTATTAAAGTGGCGGGGCCATTGGTTGTGGCCGAGGGGATCCCGCAAGCACGGATGTCTGATGTCGTAAAGGTTGGCGCCAAAGGCTTAATCGGGGAAATCATTGAGCTGAATAACGACTTAGCCTCGATCCAGGTCTATGAGGAAACCAGCGGCATTGGCGTTGGCGACCCGGTTGTTTCCACTGGCCTGCCCTTGTCGGTTGAACTTGGGCCAGGGCTTTTAACTTCAATTTATGACGGTATCCAGCGGCCACTTAACCTGATCATGGAGAAATCTGGCAACTTTATTGACCGGGGAATTTCTGTCAACGCAATTGACCACCAAAAGAAATGGAAATTCAAAGCCACGGCGCAAAAAGGGAGCAAAATTTCAACCGGCGATATTCTCGGCACTGTCCAAGAAACCAATTTAATTAAACATAAGATCATGGTCCCGCCAGGGATTGCTGGCACGCTCGATGAGATAAAGTCCGGCTCATTTACGGTTGAAGAACCAATTGCTAAGATAGCAGGCAAAGACATTGTCATGCTCCAAAAATGGCCAGTGCGAAAAGCGCGACCGTTCAAACAAAAGCTACCAGTAGCAGAGCCACTAGTAACCGGTCAAAGGATTATCGACACACTTTTTACTATTGGCAAAGGTGGCACAGCTTGCATCCCAGGTCCGTTTGGCAGCGGAAAAACTGTGGTACAGCACGCAATGGCAAAATGGGCTGACGCAGATATCGTTATCTTTATTGGCTGCGGCGAGCGAGGGAACGAAATGACCGATGTCTTGATCGAGTTCCCAGAGCTTAAGGATCCAAAATCAGGGCGGCCACTAATGGAACGGACAGTTTTAATTGCCAACACCTCCAACATGCCGATTGCTGCTCGCGAAGCTTCGACCTACACCGGGGCCGCAATTGCCGAGTATTATCGCGATATGGGCTACCACGTCTCTCTTTCAGCAGATTCCACTTCTCGCTGGGCCGAAGCGCTGCGTGAAATGTCAGGTCGGCTTGAGGAGATGCCTGGTGAAGAAGGTTATCCTGCTTATTTAGGTTCACGCCTGGCTGACTTTTACGAACGGGCCGGCTACGGCATTTGTATGGGTTCTGATGATCGCAAAGGTTCATTTACCATTATCGGCTCGGTCTCCCCGCCTGGCGGCGATATGTCAGAGCCAGTGGTGCAAAATACCCTGCGAATAGTAAAAGTCTTCTGGGGCCTTGATTACGCCCTAGCG
>PEYM01000069.1 GCA_002774365.1 Candidatus Saganbacteria bacterium CG08_land_8_20_14_0_20_45_16
TCATCACTCGAAAATCTATTTTTAGCCACTAACTTTTAAAATCAGCCCCAAAAATCATTTTTGTGAGAGAGTATGAATAATCCGGGTTAATATATTGAATAGCAAACTCTCCGTCTTTGCTGGCCAAACCAGCAGTTAAATCTTTGCAGAGCAACGATTCAACAAGCCCTGGCACAAGCTCTGCTGGGTCACAGCCGCCCTCTGGCAAAGTCGTTGGAGAGAGATATTTAACAAAGCGGCTATATAATTTAATTAAAAATTGGTCTTGGCTTTGGCCCAGGCTTTCCCAAACATCAACTAAAAGACTGGCTCTTTTGCCCCTAAAGTCAAAAAGGTCATAAAGACCATCAAGGACGTGACAAGCTTCGTGCCGAGCCCGCATCTTTAGCTTAGGAATATTAACTTCTTTCAAAAAACTATTATCACCACTGACCCGGAAAAAAACTGTGTCTCTGTTGGCCAAGAAACAAAAAGCAGCAACTGTTGGGGCAGCACTGACCGGCGGATGTTGATAAAAGACCAAGTTTCTAACAAAGGCTCCTCTCTCTGCGCCAAAAAAGGCTTCAATTTCAGCAATGTTATCAGCCAAAATAGGAAGTTGCCAAGAATAACGTGAAAAGAACTGCCGCCGCCTAAGGCTTAGCGGCCCAAAAACTTTTGTCGGTTGGTCAAAATGGAAAATATTATATGGCCCCATCATCCGAACCAGGTTGAGAACCTGTTGCGTCACCGGTTGGGCTTTTCCCGTCCCGCCAACAAAGGCTAATGGGACCCTGGTCAACGGCCCGGCAGAAAGAGGGACAGGAGGAATAATAAATTTGCCCCAAGCTGATTCGCTCACATAGTTATTAAAAACATCAAATTTCTCTGCCTCACCAACATAACGTTGACAACGAATAGAGTTAATAACCCCTTCAACATGCAAGGCTGGTGAGCCCAGCTTTTCAATTTCTGCTTTGGTCAACCTTAAAGTGAATTTTAGGGCTGGCTCATCAACACCAGACACAGAATCAGGAAGTTGATAAACAAGTTTAATCTCATCTCCTAACAACGAAAAGATATCTCCCCATTCGTTTTCATGGCCGCCGCTTCCAATCCTCACCCCTAAGCTCAAATATCCGCCCGCACGTGACGGTGTTTCTTGGCTAAGTTTAATTATATCTGTTAGCGAAAAATAGGTCTTGGCAGAGGACTTAACCAAAGCCATTAAGCGAGGCAGTTCCTCAAGATTAAGATATTCTCTTTGCGATTTGCCTTTTTTATTTTTCGCCAGCCCCCTCCGGCCATAACTTGAGCCCAAAGCCAATAAGTTTTTCAGGCTAACTAACTGGGAACGGCCAAAGAGAGGAACATAATGCTTGTAAGCATCATGCAAAGCCTGCAGTAGCCGTTGTTTGCTTATTTTGCCGCCAGCTTGTAAATAATATTGGCCAAAATTTCTCTCGATATAACCAGCGTGACGACTTGGGTATCCTCCGTAACTCTCGTACCTCATATATTGTATATCGTCCATTTCCTTGGAAAATTTCAGGGTAAAATGATATACTATTTCTTGTGTAGAGGAGGACTCAAATGGATTTGAAAGAAAAAAACGCCCTCATTACTGGCGCGGCGCAGGGGATCGGCAAAGCGATCGCGTTAACTTTTGCCAAAGCTGGCGCAAACGTCATTATTTCAGACATCAACCTAGAACTTGCCACCCAAACCGCTGAAGAGGCGGCTAAGCTCGGAGTCAAAGCCAAAGCCATCAAGCAAAACGTGGCAGATCTAACTGAAGTTGAAGCCACTGTCAAAGAAGTCCACGCTGAATTTGGCAAAATCGATATCTTGATCAATAACGCTGGGATTACAAAAGACAACCTACTCTTAAGGATGAAAAAAGAGGACTGGGACGCGGTCATTAACATCAATCTCTCCAGTGTTTTTAACCTTTGTAAGGTCATCGCCCCTATAATGATGAAACAGCGCTCCGGCAAGATCATCAATATCGCCTCAATTGTCGGCGAGATGGGGAATGCCGGACAGATCAATTACTCGGCGTCAAAGGCTGGAGTAATCGGGGTGACTAAATCCCTGGCCAAAGAGCTGGCCAGCCGCAATATCACCGTTAATGCCATTGCCCCGGGCTTTATTCAAACCGCAATGACTGATAGAATACCGGAAGATATTAAAAAGAAAATGCTGGAACAGATCCCATTGGGTAAATTAGGCCAGCCAGAAGATATTGCCAGTGCTTGCTTGTTTTTGGCCAGTGATGCCGGCAGCTATATTACCGGACAAGTGATCCGCGTTAATGGCGGAATGTACATGTGATAAATGACAAATGTCCAATATCCAATGTCAAATAATGGTGTACCTTTGGCACTTATTATTATAATTAATTATTCATTCATTTGACATTTGTAATTTGTCATTTGTAATTTTTCCGAAAGGAGGTGAAAAAATGAACGAAGCAGAAGTTTTAGAAAAGGTAAAAAGCGTGGTCGTTGAACAGCTGGGTGTTTCTGAAGCAGAGATAAAGAAAGAAGCCTCCTTTGTTGACGACCTTGGGGCAGACTCGCTCGATACAGTCGAGCTCGTCATGGCCCTAGAAGAAGCTTTTTCAACTGAGATCCCTGACGAAGACGCGGAAAAAATTAAGACTATTGGAGACACGGTTACCTATATTATGTCGCATAAGAAGTAGCTACTAATGAAATTGCCTGAACTTAAAATTGCTAATTTTACAGCGTCCGTCCCGATCATCCAAGGCGGGATGGCTATCAGGATTTCCATCGGTGCGCTGGCAGGAGCAGTTGCTGCTGCCGGCGCTATCGGCGTTATTGGCGCCTCAGGCATGGAAGATGAGGAATTAGCCAATGAAATAAAGATTGCCCGAGAAAAAGCCAAAGGCCGCGGGGTAATCGGCATCAACATTATGTTTGCCGCCCGTAATTTTTGGGGAGTGGTCAAGGCTGCGGCCAGGGAAAAGATTGACATAATTTTTACCGGCGCAGGTTTTTCTCGAGATATCTTTAAATTTGGCCAAGATAACAACATTACGATTGTGCCGATCGTCTCTTCAGCCAGGCTGGCTAAAACTTCTGAAAGATGCGGGGCAGCAGCCATTGTGGTTGAGGGGACCGAAGCGGGCGGACACCTCGGAACTGACCGCCCAATCCGCGACATCCTGCCAGAGGTAGTCGAAGCAGTGAAACTACCAGTAGTTGCTGCCGGCGGGATTACCACCGGAGCAGATATTGTTGATATGCTTAAGCTAGGGGCCAGTGGGGTCCAGATCGCAACCAGGTTTGTCTTATCAGAAGAGTGCAACGCAGCCATGCCTTACAAAAAACGCTACCAAACAGCGACCCAGAACGATATTGTCAAAATTAGCTCTCCAGTAGGCCTCCCTGGCCGGGCACTGAAAACTGCTTTTGTGGAAAAAATATTAAAGCAAGAGGCCCCGAAACCTGTGGGCTGCGATTTCTGTCTCAAAAACTGCTCGCTTGAATATTGTATTATCCAGGCCTTGATCCGCTCCCTGCACGGCGACATTGAAAACGGCGTGGTTTTCTCGGGCGCCAATGTTTGGAAAATTAAAGATCGCAGCATTAAGCCAGCTGCCAAGATAATCGAAGAACTAGTTAAAGAAGCACAGGAGGTTTCATAATATGTCAAAGCGGGTTGTGATTACAGGAATGGGAGTTATCTCTGCCATTGGAATTGGTTTGGAAAATTTTTGGCAGGGGCTCGCTATCGGCAAAAACGGCATAGATAAGATCAGCCACTTTGATACCACTGGTTTTCCCTCTAAAATTGCCGGAGAGATAAAGGATTTTAAGCCAGCTGACTATCTTGACAAAAAAGAGGCCCGCCGCTTGGTTCGTTTCATTCAGTTCTCTATTGCCGCGGGACAAATGGCGGTAAAAAACGCAAATTTAACTATTACCCCTGAAAATGCCAATGAGATTGGCGTGCTAATCGGCTCGGGCATTGGTGGGCTTGACATGCTGGAGCAACAGTGTCGCAATCTTATTGAAAAAGGGCCAGATAAGCTCTCCCCTTTTACCGTCCCTTATATGATTGCTGATATGGCGGCTGGTTACACCTCCATTAATTTAGGGGCCAAAGGGCCAAACGCTTGCACGGTCACGGCCTGCGCTTCCGGGACAAACTCAATTGGCGATGCTTATAAAATTATCCAGCGCGGCGCGGCCAACGTTATGATCACTGGCGGGACCGAAGCTTGCATTACGCCGCTTGGAGTAGCTAGCTTTTGCGCGGCCAAAGCGCTTTCGACAAGAAACGATGACCCAAAACACGCCAGCCGCCCTTTTGACAAAGACCGCGAAGGTTTTGTCATGGGGGAAGGGGCTGGGATCGTTGTTTTAGAAGAATACGAATACGCCAAGGCCAGGGGAGCTAATATCTTAGCCGAAGTTATTGGCTACGGCATGAGCGGCGACGCCAACCATATCACCGCCCCTACCCCAGGAGGCGAAGGCGGAGTGCGCGCGATTAGGGCTGGCTTGCAAGACGCGGGAATAACTGCCGAGCAAATTGATTATGTCAATGCCCACGGGACTTCAACCCAACTCAATGATAAGTTTGAGACCATGGCCCTAAAAACTGTTTTTGGTGACAGGGCCAACCAAGTGCCAATCAGCTCCAACAAATCAATGTTTGGCCATTTGCTCGGGGCCACAGGAGCAGTCGAGCTCATTGCCACTATTTTAACTATCAGAAACAGCTTGATCCCGCCGACAATAAATTATGAGACCCCGGACCCTGAATGCGACCTTGATTATGTCCCAAACAAAGCCAGGGCTAAAGAAGTTAACATTGCCCTGTCAGAGTCTTTTGGTTTTGGCGGACATAATGCTGTACTAATCGTTAAAAAAGTGTAAAATATGTTTAATGAATTTCGGCATTAAACAAGCTAGGCTCTTACTGGTTACCGGGTACTGTTTACTGGTTGCTGCTGCTGCTTTGGCTCAAGCTGACACCTTTCCCCAGCTTGATATTTCTGGTTTTAAAAAATGGGAGTACAAGAAAGTTGAAGTTACCCCGCAACGAAATTATTTTTCAGGGCTAACCCAACTGGGCGGCTACTATCCAACCTTTACCGGCGGGCCTTGGCAAGAACGCTTGCAGCTTCGGATCTTGGGCCAGTTATCAGAAAACCTGTCTGTAACCTATGACCTTGAGCAACAGCCAGAAATTCCTGACCGCTATAATGTTAAAGTAAAATACAACAACAGTGAGTTAACTTTTGGTGATTTTACCGCAACCTTTTCCGGCAATGAATTTCTCTCCACTTCAAAGTTTCTTAATGGGTTCATGGTCTCTGGCAAAGAAAATTGGTATGATGTTATTGCTGTTCCTTCGGCCAAGCTCAAGAGCCAAACCCAAAACCTAACCTCCCAAAACGGGGTTAATTCAAAAGGCCCTTATAATCTGGGACACGGCTCAATTGTTGAAGGTTCAGAAAGAATTGAGCTTAATAATGTGCTTTTATCCCGCAACCTTGATTACACCATTGATTATTTTGAGGGAAAAATAACTTTTAACCGAATCCTAACCACTCTGGACCAGTTTCAATACAGTTATGAGTACACCAATATTTTAGATCTCTTTTTCCCTTCGCTATCCAAGCGTGATTTTTTTGGTTTTCAATCAAGGTTCAAGCTTAACCCAGAGGAGCTTAGCCGGCCAACCCCAGCCCCAGAGCTGGTCGCGGAAACTGCCACAGAAACCTTTCCTACTGCCAGCAGCCAAGAAGGAGAAATGAGCGCCAGTGAGGCTTTAGGCCAATATCAACTCGAGCATTCACCAGTGGTCAATTTTAGCGAGCAATTAACCTTTATGGGCACAGAACTTAAGAAAAACGAGGATTACATTATTCGTTATGACGACGGCAATGTTAAGCTTTTGACCCGTTTTCTGCCCACCCCTGATTCCCCTTTGTCTATTGCCTATAAGTATTACGCAACTTCTAGTGAGGCTGAGTCGCTTCAAGGCATTGGCAGTCGGGGGCCATACCAATTGAAGAACAAAAACATTGTGCTAGCCAGCGAGCGGATTGAGGTGGACGCTAAGCTCTTTGTCAGAGACCTTGACTACACTATAAACAATGATACTGGAGGACTGACCTTTAGCATTGCCGTTAGCTCAACCTCGCAAATTAAAGCAACCTACCGTTACGGCGTAACCAGTCAGCCACAGCTGCCACCGTCAAAATTTCCCAAGGAGCTAAGTTTGGGCATCACCTATCTAAAAGAATCAGCCCAAAAAAGCGCTGGGACTGCCCATGCCACGATCATTGAAAGCACCACCGGGCAAAATATCATCAACAATAATTATCTCTGGTACCTAAACAACAAGCCAGTTGTGCCAACTTCCGAAAGCGCTGCCACCCTTGTCGTTAATGTTGACGGTCACAACCTGACCTGGGAAGTTGACTACACTATCCCTTTAACCAATACAACTGGCGGCACGGTCACGGTCACGCCAGAAGCCGCTCTGGCCTATGTTAATGACCGCAGTGATACCAGCGATGGTTACGCCACTGGGACAATTAAGTTCTTAACCCCGCAAACAATTACTGCTACCAGCCAGGTCTCTGTAACCTATACTTATTACAAAGGTGTAGTCGGTAAGTATTCTGGTGTCGGCGACGGCACTCAAGGCCCGTATTATCTAAGGAATATCAGGAACATTGTCCCAGGCTCTGAAACAATCCAGGTTTGGGAACAAGGTTCATCAGTTATTACCACCTTTACCCGCAACTCCAGCTTTTCCGCTGATGCCGGCGACAATGGCTATGCCATTAATTATACGGCAGATAATCCGTCGGTAACTTTTAACACGGCGCTTTCCACCACCAAGAACTTCCAAATTATCTATCAATACATCCCACCCCAAGCTTTTGAGGGTGGCGACATTGCCCAAGCAGCTTACGGCTTTGATAGCAGTTACAAAATTGGCGATATTTTTAAAGTGGAAACATCATACGCCAAGAGCGAAACCGATCAAGTTTATATCGCCGAAAGCACCATCGAAAGTTTTTCCGGTGATGGCAGCAAGACCTACAACCTTTCTTTTGCTCGGTCAATTGGCAAAGACATCATTGAGGGCAGCGAAAAAGTTTTTGTTAATAACAACCTGCTTAACAAAGACATTGACTACTATGTTTCCTATACCAATCCCAATCAGCAAATTACCTTTTACTACATTACGCCAGCCACCGCTGATGCCATTGCTATTGAGTATAAATACCAATCGCAATCAGGCCTGGTCGTTGGTCAAGAAAAAAAAGAGGGCTCAGCTTATCGGCTTGGCGCTCAAACAAGTCTATTTGGTGACAAGTTACAAATTTCCGGCAGCACCAAGCATATTGACTTTGATTTCACCCCCTTGGGCGGGACCCAGATTGGCCTGGGCTCACGCTATAAAGAATATAATATTAGACTCGCCCCTGGGGCCCATGATCTTTCTGCCAATTATTCGTACAAAGAAAATAACACCCCGATTGGCAGTTCTAGATCAACCTTTCTTAATAGTTTCGATAATAATGTTTCGCTCTCTTTTAACCCCAAAGGCTTAGCCTTGGTAAATTTCAACTATCGCAACTATCAAACCTTAGATGATTTGGCCCTTACAACTACCAGCCATAGCAGCGACACCCTGCAAAACTCATATGCCTTAAGCCTTACGCCAACCGAATGGCAACGGGGAGTAATGCGCTTCAATCAAAAATACGATCTGCAAAAAACCCTTTCGCAAACCGATGCTAAAAGAGACAGCGCCAGTTTTACTGAAACAGACCTTAACTTTCAACATGCTAACGCCAACTTAAGCTTTACTGATAGGATTTCACTTGGCTTTGACTACCAAAAAAGCGAACCCCAGACAGTATCGCTAACTGCCACGACCGAAGGCACAGCCGAGGCTTTGTCTGCCCATAGTCGCTCAACTGATCTGTCATATAACCTCTCGATTGACCTGACCCCAGGCTTTCTGCAAAGATGGTTGGCCAGGTTCAGCCGGCTTGATCATCAAGGAGTAACCCTAACTCGAAACTTCTTAACCACTAATGAGGTAGAAACTCTCAGGAACGAAACCTATCACATGGACTTTGTCCCATTCTCAATACTCAACACCTCGCTTGATCACAATCGCCAGGAAAGCTCATCAGTGATCATTGGCGGCACAAATCCGCTTACCGAACGCTCGTCAGCTAATGTTCAACTAACTCCCAAAGAATGGATTTCTTGCGGTTGGAACGGCTCGCAAAGCGATTCAATCCCTGATAGCGGCGCCAGCAAACGCACCACTGGCCTGGCTAACACCTACAACGTTGACTGGAAGCCCATCTCTTTTGAACGTGTTGGGCTATCCTCATGGATCACCCTAGCTGAGAATCTCCAAACCGCACCATCAGGCACATATGAAGGGATCAGGACTGAGACCAATTCCCTGGCCCAGAGTTTTTCGCTCTCCCTTGTCCCTCACCCCAACGCCCCAGTCACGCTGGGGCTGATCTTGGAAACCTACAAAAACAAGAACAATAACCCTGACACGATTAGCCAAATCAACACAGAAACCCAAAACCAAACAATCAATGCCGGAATTACAGTGACGCCCAACCCAATCATAAGTATCAGTTCAACCTATAATTTAAAAATCACCAAGATCATTCATGATCTACGCCTCACCCCCCAAGAACGGCCTAAAACAATTATTGACTCAAAAATAACTTACCAGGTCTTTGACTGGGGCATATTAATTTATGACCGCGAAGATGAAGACAATAGGGGTGAAGTCCAAAACGGTTCTGTGGCTGACCTGCACATTAAAAAGCAAACGCAAACTTACAGTCTCAACATTAACTTGCCAGTAGATAATCCTGTCCTCTCCAGTTTTAGTTTCATTGCTTCAATTCGGTCTGTGGATTACTGGAATTTAGCTAATGCCAGTGGCAACGACGACTTTAATGCCACGCTGGCAAGCTTTGAAGGCAGTCTCAACTTCTAGTTAAGGACAACTATCTTGCCTCGGGCCAGCACCCGACCACCAGAAACCACCTGATAGATATAAACCCCATTTGGCACAGCCGCGCCAAAAAGGTCTTTCCCATTCCAAGGGGGCGTGTTTTCTCCTTGACTGCCACCATTGGTCCCGGCAGCGCAAAATCGCTGCCAAATCAAGTTGCCAGCCAAATCAAAAAGATAAATCGTAGTATTAAAATTACTGCTTAAGGTAAAAAGAAATTTTGTTTCTGCGCTTTGACTTTTGACAAATGGGTTGGGCGTGGCAAAAACCATGGGAAAGTCTTCTTGAGCCTCGACCGCTTGCGAAACAGGGGCTGGATTATTAAGGTCAAGATAGACCAAAGTATTGTTTTGATTTCCCGCTTTGTCATAAACAACTAAACGCAAAGTATATAAGCCATTAAGACCAGCTGTTTCCCAGGTCCCCAACACCCCATTTGTGACAGGCAGATACGCGTCTGAGCTACTACTAGGTAAAGGCTTAAGTTTTATCGCCTGAAAAGAAGTGGGGGCCACTCCCGCCCCAAACTCAAGCCGATAACGGTCAAAAGTTTGGTCAAGAGCCGTGCCCCTAACCGTAACCTTGCCAGAAACAATCGCGACACTTTCAGGCGAGCTAATAACTGCCTCAGGGCTCACGTTATCAACAAAAACATTAGTCCTAGCCTCCTCGCTCGCTAAACCATTGGCAAAAACTGTTAAACAAAGCGTGTAATCGCCATATACCCCCCGAGTATTCCAAAGGCCCAACGCGCCATTTTCAATAGTGGAGGTACCAGTTGCGAGCGTTGCTGCCACCACTTCCTGGGTCAGCGCTGCTAAAACATAGTGAGAAAAATCCCAGCCAGCAGCTGTACCAACCACTGTTAAGTTGCCGCTAACAATCGCGCCCTCTGGCGGAGAAATAATTCCAATTTTGATCCCAGAAACAGCCAGGTAAGCATTGACCCGCTTGCCCAGTAAGCCCTCAAAGCCAGGATTTAAGCTGTTAATATCATCAGCCTCACTAGCAATTTTATCCATAATCTGCTGATTAGTTAAGAACGGCTCATTAGCTATAACCAAAGAGGCAACCCCACTCACGAATGGGGCGGCAAAAGAAGTCCCACTGCTGCTAGCATAAGACGCCCCGCTAGAAGTTGACCAAATGCCTGTGCCAGGCGCGCACACATCAACCCAACTGCCGTAATTTGAGGCCTGGATTCGGCCAGTAGTAGGATCAACAGCAGACCAAGCAGAACGCTTGTCTTGAGAGTCTACTGCCGCGACTGTCATGACTGTCGGCAAATAAGCTGGATAAGTTGGCCAATCGACATTGCCATTACCAGCTGCGGCAACCAAAACAATGCCTGCTTGGTAAGCAGCTAAACAAGCAGCTGCTAGATCTCTATCAGAAGAATATTGACCAAAGCTCATATTAATGACTTGGGCCCCGTGTTCTCTAGCATAGTCCAAGGCCTGAATAATATCAGACATATAGCCATAGCCTCGATTGTCCAAAACCTTAAGCGGCAAGATCTTGGCGTGCCAATTAACGCCAGCCATGCCAATCCCATTATTGGTGGCCGCGGCAATAATGCCAGAGCACATTGTCCCGTGAAATTCGTAAAAATCATCCCAGGGATCAGCATCGTTGTTAACAAAATCCCAGCCATCAGTCAATTCAATCCTACCTTGCAAGTCTGGGTGATTATAATTGATACCGGAGTCCAAAACTGCAACCAAGGTAGAAGTCTCGCCTGTGGTCCGGTCCCAAGCGCGCGAGGCCGAGATATTGAGCAAAGCATATTGATCCCCTGAAAGAAAATACGGGTCATTAGGAGTTGTGGTAAAAGCCTGGACCAAGCTGTCAATTTTTGCGTTTTCAACATTAGGGTCATTTTGAAAATCAATTAAGGCTTGAGCTGCTTCAGTCACAGTGTCCAAAGCAATTACATATTTATTTTTATCTAAGGCACTGACTTTTTCTGGATGTTCTTCCAAGGCTTTTGCATACAATGGCCGAAATTTTCTCACATTAGGTTTTTCAGCTAAGCCTTTGATCGAGGCGGACTTAATCTTGGTCCCACACGCAGTAAACCGTCCACCCTTAGCCACATACTCAACAACCCCAGGCTTAAATTTTACAATAATTTGTCTGGAAAGTTCTTGACCTGCTGCCTGAAAACTAAAGACGACAACCAATGATAAAAGGAGGAAAAACCTAACTAATATCATAAGGCTTGCAGTATATCACGAAATAACGCTATAATAAAGTTTATGAAAAAACTCAGTCAAAGGGCAAAAAAAGTCCTCTCCCCTGTTCTCGGCCGGTATTTTGGCGACTTTGAGATCAACAAAGCTGCTGGTATGTATCTTTTTGGCACTGATGGAAAAAAGTACCTGGATTTTTCTTCTGGCATTGCTGTTTGTGCCATCGGCCACTGTCATCCACAAGTGGTCAAAGCCGCGGAGAAACAATTAAAAAGTTTAATCCATATTTGCATTGGCATTGCTGGCTATGAATCTTATATTAAACTGGCTGAAGAGCTGCAGAAAATTGTCCCGGTGAGTAACGCCCAGTTCTTTTTCTGCCAAAGCGGCAGTGAAGCTGTTGAGGCCGCGCTCAAGCTGGCCAGATACGCGACAAAAAAGCCAGGGATCATAGCAATGAAAGGTGATTTTCACGGCAGGACCATGGGGGCGCTTTCTCTCACTACCTCAAAGATGAAATATCGTGAGGGATATGAGCCATTGGTACCGGAAATTTTTATTGCCGAGCCTTCACTAGCCAATATTGAAGAGTTAATGAAGAACCACGAGATTGCCGGTCTGATCCTTGAGCCAATCTTAGGTGAAGGGGGCTATGTTCCCCTGCCAAAAGAATTAGTTCAAGGCATACGCGAACTTTGCAACAAATATAATGTCTTGATGATCGCTGATGAAATCCAAAGCGGTTTTGGCCGCACCGGCAAATGGTTTGCCATTGAACACTATGGAGTGAAACCGGATGTTATTTGTATGGCCAAAGGGATCGCTTCCGGCTTCCCGCTGGGCGGGATAGCAGCCTCGGCCGAAATTATGGCCAAGTGGTCACCAGGGGCCCACGGCGGCACCTATGGCGGCAATCCGGTTTGCTGCGCTGCGGCAATTGCGACAGTTGACGTGATCAAAAAAGGCAAACTCCTCCAAAACGCCAAAACCCTTGGCAGTTACGCAACGAAGAAGCTCCAGGCCTTGGCTAAAAAATACCCGGCGATCAAGGCAGTCCGCGGGCCGGGGCTGATGATCGGCATAGATTTTGGCGAGAGCGCAATTGTGCGGAAAATAATTGATTATTGCCTGGCCAATGGCTTGGTCATAATCCCCACCGGGGCCAACGGCACCGTCATCCGCTTCATCCCGCCGCTCATTGTCAAAAAAGCGGATATTGATCAGGCGCTCAAGGTTTTTGGGGCCTCGCTAAGCAATGAATTATCTTAATTTAGACCAGCTGCTAGAACTCTCCCAACAAAAAAAAGAACCCACTTTCCTTTTAATCCTCGACGGGATTGAAGACCCGCATAATTTTGGCGCGATTTTAAGGTCGGCCGAGGCAGCTGGCGTCCACGGGGTAATTATCCGCAAGGCCCGCCAGGTACAGGTTAACGACACTGTTAAAAGGGTTTCCACCGGCGCCAGCGAGCTTGTCCCCGTTGCCCGGGTTGCCAACATTGCCGAAACCATCACGAGGCTAAAAGAGGCGGGAATCGTCGTGATAGGTGTTGAAATCACTGGAAAGCCGTTATATAATCAGGTAGAGGCCAAAAGGCCCGTCGCACTTGTGATAGGCGGCGAAGGGGCTGGGCTATCGAGGCTAGTTAAGGAAAGATGCAGCGAGATTGTTGCAATCCCGATGCAAGGGAAAATAAATTCGCTAAATGCGTCGGTTGCAACGGGGGTCATGCTCTTTGAGATCGTTCGAATAAGAAAAGGGCTTCGGCCTGAGGGCTCTCAGGCCGAAGGTTAAAACCTTTCACTCTTCCAAACTAAGGAGGTGAAAACGCATGGCAGAAAAGGTAATGAAATGCGGGATCAAGAAAGAAAAGGGGTATCTTTATTTCATTGACAAGAAAGGTGATATTTCTCGCGCCAAGATGGCTCGCGGCCGCAAGAAATCGAAGAAAAGGAAATAGTTTTTAAAGGGCGTCTTCGGAGAATTTATTTTTCGAAGACGCCTGGTTCTTTGAACTAACAACTAAAAATGGCCTTTAGATTTCAAAACTTTCCTGTTTATAAAGAAATAAAAATATACATAAAAAATGTATATCATCATTCCTCAAAATTCCCCAAAGATGAGCAATTTGGGCTAAGCAGTCAATTGCAAAGAGCGGCAACTTCTATTGCCTTAAACTTGACAGAGGGATCAGACCGTGGTTCTGACAAGAAATTTAGCCACTTTATTCAAATGGCTATAGGCTCGCTTAATGAAACGGTAGCAATTTTTGATATTGGTTTGGACAATGAGTTTATAAATGGGCAAAGTTACGATATAATGATAGGGCAGGCTGAAAACATCGTAAAACAATTATCTGGTTTGCGCCGGTCTTAAAAAAACATTAGCTGTCAGTTGTAGAACCGCCGAAGGCGGTTCGTGTTGTTAGTTGTTCGTTAGTATGGAGGGGTAGCAAAGTGGTCAAATGCTCCTGACTGTAAATCAGGCGACTTCGGTCTTCGAAGGTTCAAATCCTTCCCCCTCCAGTTTAAAGCTCCCGCGAACTGTTTCCGAGGTTGGGCGGCTTGGAGGCGCCGATAGGTGCCGACAAGCCGCCTCATCTTTTATGGTGGTCGAAATTTGATCGTCCGCCGCAGGGTCGCGCAGCGGGCCGGAGGCGGTAGCGACGCTATCTGAATCCAATATAATGACTTCTATTTCCTCTGTCGAATAAATGCCACTTTTCGATGTGCCTCTTTAGGACTTCTTAAAAAATGTTTCTCCAGCATCTCCATTGTAGCATTTTTTCGCCTATTCCCTGTCAAGGTCGCTCCTGCTTCGCATTATTGGAATATTAATGTAAGTCGCTCCCTCCTCCACTTCGTTCCGGCCCTCGCTGCTTCGCCTCGATACGCCTCGGCGAGGCACTGCGGGTGACAGGGGCGGAAAAATGCTGTTGCATTGGCATCTTTTTATTAGGAGGTGGCTCATATGTCTCGTTTAGTTGGTTTTGTCGGTTCCCGTTCCCTTCCTGCTTCTTTTTCTCCTCTTGTTTCCTCGCTTGTGTCCGCGTTCCTGGCCCGCGGCTTTAGGGTTGCTTCTGGCGGCGTTGTTGGTGCTGATCAGTATGCCTTATCTGCCTTGGTTAGCCAGGGGGCCTCTGCTTCTGGGGCTGTTTTCTCTGCCTGGTCAGTTGCGTCCGGGTTTCCTGCTTCGGTCCGTCCCACGCTTGCCTGCTTTTTGGCTTCAGGCGGCCAGGTGGTTTGGGGCTTATCTTCCCCTGGTGCGCCTCGTCAGCAGGTGGTCTCTGCTTTATTGGGCCGTAATCAGCGTTTGGTTTCTGCTTGTTCTTGTTTGGTTGCGTTCCTGCATGGCGCCTCACGCGGTTCTTTGTTTACCATTCGCCAGGCAGTTAGGCGCGGCATCCCGGTTTATGTCTTGCTTTGTGGTGGCGGTGCTTCTTTGCCTGCTGATTTAGCTCGCCATTGCTTTGTGGTTAGAAAGGAGGTGGTTTAGTATGCCCCAATATCCAGTGCATCCCTGCTGTTATTGCCCAGTACTTGAGGCTGGCAGTGCTTGCGCTAACAATAAGAAGGTCGAGTGCATAAAGTTTCTGGCTTACTTACAAAGGTTAAGCAGTATGAAAGCGCAAAAAATAATAATTCAAGAGCTTCGATATTTAGTTTCAAATAAAGGAGGAAAATAATCATGAAAGCAGCAATTTATACCAGAGTTTCTACTGATAGTCAGGTCGAGGTTGAGTTTAACTCCTGCGAAACCCAGGAGATTAAAATCAGGTCTTTTATTTCAAGCCAGGACAATATGCAGGTCTTTAAGGTTTATTCTGATCAAGGGTATTCTGGCGCGACTCTAGAGCGACCAGGCATGGCAGAAATGCTACATGATATAGAAGGGGGCAACATAGACATTGTTATCGCCTATAAAATTGATAGATTAACCAGATCGCCCAAGGATTTCTCCCAGCTTATTGAGATATTTGAAAAGCATAATGTCAGCTTTTTATCGACTACAGAAAGATTTGATACTTCGACCCCTTCTGGCCGGCTTCTGCGTAATATTATGCTGACCTTTGCCCAATTTGAGAGAGAGCTTATTAGCGAGCGGATTCGCGACAAGATGTTTGAGCGATCAAAGAAGGGTTTGTGGAATGGCGGCCATCCGCCGTTTGGTTATAAGAAGGAGGATAAAAAACTGGTCGTTGTGCCCCATGAAGCAGAGATTATCAGAAAAATCTTTGAAAGCTATGTCCTAACCCAATCACTTAACACAATCTACAAACAGCTAAAAGAAGAACGGCTATTTAACCGTGCTGGTTTGCCTATGGCCAAAACAGCGATCAGCTGTATTTTAGACAATGTTGTCTATGTTGGCCGAGTCAAACACAAAAACAAGACTTACCAAGGCATTCATGAGCCAATAATTTCAAAAGAAATGTTTGATGAGGTTGGGAGGCTTAGGGAGAACCGCTCAAGACCGAAAAAAATACAGTCTTACAACAATTCCTTATTCCCCGGGCTTGTTCACTGCAGCGAGTGCGGCTCGATTATGTGCGCTACTTTTACCAATAAACTTAAAGGCGATATGAGAACGCGATATTTTTACTATCAATGCTCGATTATCGACAAGCGGGATCGCTCATTTTGCAGTATCCGGCAAGTGAGCGCCAGCCGATTAGATAAGTTTGTTATTGATAATTTGAACAAGATCAGAGAGAACAAACAATATCTTGATAGTTTGCTCTACATGCTCAATCATAACAACGAGGGTAGGGGAAATGGATTTGAACCAGCGCTACCCCATGGTCCAATGAGGGCTGAAAGAGTGCAAGAAATCCTAAAGACCATAGTTGATGCCTTAAAATTAAAGGGAAAAACTGAGAAACGGCTGGCACAAAGAGGCACATCGAAAAGGTCATTTATTCGAAAGAGACAATAGAAGTCAAAATATTGTATTCAGATAGCGTCGCTACCGCCTCCGGCCCGCTGCGCGACCCTGCGGCGGACGATCAAATTTCGACCATCATAAAAGATGAGGCGGCTTGTCGGCACCTATCGGCGCCTCCAAGCCGCCCAACCTCGGAAACAGTTCGCGGGAGCTTTAAACTGGTGCGGGCAATTCCTTCCCAAACCATTTCTCTGATCATACCAAACACTATTCCCCTCTTCAGCGGGCGCATACATTCAGACCCCCACTCTAATAATGCGCGCCCGCTGGGACAGGCACAAGAACAACGGGCCGCTTGATTTCCACTTGTTTGTATCCCATAATTACTAATAAGACAGGCAATAATTATGAGCAAGAATTTTGATCAATACATAAAAAAGGTCAAGAAAGACAACCCCAAATTTGATTGGGAAAAGTCAGGGTTTGACCTTGTTTTTAGAGCGTGGAAAGTTCACATTGTTGACGCGAACGAAAAAACACTACACACTTTTGTTAAAAAATTTATAAATGGCTATAACAATCGGCCTTCCGTCAGAAAAAGCAACGAAACAGCAACGGTTCCAGACGAACTAATAGATGAATTGATCCACGCAAGGATTCCAAATTTTACAAAGAGAGATATTGCTCTGATTAGGTTCGGACATAGGCTCTCAATGGCCGCAGAAAACATTTTAGGATTGATCTTGGAAGAATTCATACACAACAAAGTAGTTGGCCATGGTTGGGCCTGTTGTTGGGGAAACTGCATAACATCTGTTGATTTTTGTTCTTCATATAAAATGCTACAAGTCAAAAACCGCAGCAACACAGAGAACAGCTCAAGCAATAAGGTCAGGAAAGGCACTCGGATATAAAAATGGTTCCGAGTAAACGCCTTAAATGGAAAAACCAACTGGTTTACTTTAGATGCCATTATTGGAGCAAGTCAGTTGTTCTCAGAGGGCGATTTTCTCACCTACGCAAAATCATTGGTAAAGTCTAATCCGGCAGTGTTGTTCATAGAACAGGACAAGGCCAACAAATTATTTTCAGGCTAGGGCCTTTTGTAGCCTTGTCTTATGCCTAATTTTTATAAAATCATGGTGTGATGTGTTCTTATATCTTGAAAACGAGAAATTTAATATTCTTTCTTTGACGATCTGATTGCTTAATAACCTCAAAATATGCTTTCCTATCGCAGCCCCTAAGCTTATAGGCACAGCATTACCAATTTGTTTATATTTGTCATTGATATTTCCAAACAATTTCCATGTGTCTGGAAACTCTTGTATCCTCATATATTCTTGGACACTCAAAGGTCGGTTTTTAGTTGGGTGAGATAGATCTGTGGCTGGCATTGCTGGGTTAGTTACAAGCGTAGGTGATGGCTTGTTCCAAGCAAGGCGCCTCAAAAAACCCGTTTTCCCTCCCCCAGCATAATAACTTGCCCCAAGTGCTTCTTTTTGAAGCTGTGAAGGAAGATGCTTCCAGTACTGTCCAGGCCCTAGTAATCTATAATATTTTAGCCGCTTCTCCGGGAATTTAACAAATTCTTGGTCTTTTTCTTCCAGCCCCCGAACTACTTCTTTAACCGTTCTCCATTTCGAAAGGCCATGCTCACCATTTTCAGAATGGGTCGGCTGCAAAAAAGGGGCAACTTTGCCATTGCGAGAACATACGATAACAACTCGTTCACGTTTTTGTGGAGAACCAAAATTCGCTGCATTATAAAGGTTAAAAGAAACTCCATAACCGCCGTTTTTCAAAAGTTCTATTATATGTAATAAAGCCCCTCCTTTATCTTCCTCTGAAGTAAGTGGCGGATAACCAAAACCCCTTCTCGTATGAGGTCTATGCGCTAAAGGCGCTGATAACAACCCCCTGACATTCTCAATAACGGCATACTTAGGGTGAAGCTCAAGGATCCTTTCAATAAAGGTTAAAAAAACGTTCCCTCTTTTGTCATTAAAGCCTTCTCTTTTCCCTGCCGTACTAAAGGCCTGGCACGGCGGGCCGCCAATAACAAGGTCAATCTCTTTATTTATTGGGATGTTTGCATATTTTCTGATCTCGGAGACAGTGTACTTGTTGATATCGCCGATTAACCCGATATTTGGCTTGTTCAAAAGTATTGTCTTTCTTGTAGCAGCATCTATCTCGGAGGCCAAAAGCACTTCTATGCCAACCTTTTCAAGGCCTATGTCGAGGCCCATAGCACCGGAAAAAAACTTAAAGCAATAATATTAGGGATTTGGTCTGATTTCCTTACTTGATCTTTAACATTATTAACTAAGTGGAAGGCCAGATCGGCATCGTCCAACACGGCTGCGTCTATCATCCATACTGAGCTGAACTTCTTTGCTCTAATAACACCTTTTCTAATTAGGGCCCGTATATACTGAACGGAGACTTTAAAATGTTTCGCGCACTCATCAACAGATAGGTACTTGTTTTTAGTTTCCACGCAGTTATTATAAAGAGGTACCAAGCATGTGTCAAACAGTTTCTTTTAAGCCCTTATTTTCAAAGTTCTCTTAATCTTCGAAACCACGCCCGCAACATCTTTTTTTATCTCGCACTCCCAAATTGTTTTGGACTTCCACCCCATCTTCGCTAGCATCTTTAAGTTTTTCTTGTCTCTGTTTACGTTTCTAGCAAATTTTTTCTGCCAATAAACGGTGTGACTTTTGGGCAATTTCAGCTTACACTTGGGGCAACGGTGCCAAAAACACCCGTTCACAAATATGGCAAACTTCTTAACCGGATAACATATATCAGGCACGCCTGGCAACGTCTTTAGGTGTGATCTAAAACCCTTGACACCGTCCCTACGCAAAGCTTGCTTAAGCTTTTTTTCTGGATAGATATTCTTCCCTTTTATCGCGCTCATTATTTGAGAGGTGGTTTCTTTTTCAGGAATAGGGGCTCGTCCATCTCTGACGTAGGTTCTTTTCTCGTCGTCCCAAAAGCATCTATGTCCCATGTTCAAAAATCTTAGTTGTGGGGTCGTCCCTTTATAATTTGCTCTATCCTCTCTTTTCCACTGCTACGTATCACCATACCATCATTGCCAATGTCAACATATGGCTTTAGCCTACCAAAGTTTACTGATTTTCTGTTAATCCCATTGTTGTCAAGTTGGCCAAACAGCTCTTCTTTGCTAATTCTTTTTCCGCCCAAGTAGTATAAAATAAACAAAGCACATTCTGTTGCCCCGTTGTACATATTTCTTTTAATATAAATTCTACCGTCAATATTATCAAAAATAGGATATTGTCGTTCAATCAATCCATCAACCAACAAACTTGCTTGAGCAATATCTAAAGCCCCTTTGCTTGATAACCTAAACAATTCCGCAAGAACCCAAGAACAAACCGAGCAATTAACAGTTGCATCCATCTCATTGGGATCAATTTCGTTTTGATCATGTCTCGCACCACGATTAGAAGCTACATCATATACAAAAGAGAATGCGCGCGTAATTTGTAGCCTCAAAGCATCGTCAAGAACCAAAGAGTTCAGTTTTTGTATTTCTAGTACTAGTTGATTAAATTTAATTTGCCTTTGCGAAGGAACAGGAATATTAGCAAACACGCATATCAACTTAATTACCGCCTCAACAAACTTGCTTGACCTGATAATTGATTTCTCCCAGTCCCCCCGCCTGAAGCAACTAATTGCCTCTTCAAAATGCTTCAGAATAGAATCAACGTGCTTATGTCCATAATGTTTCTTTAAAAGTGAGCTTACCTCTTTACTTGTTTTCATGCAGCTTCTTTCCAATTATTTAATAAATGATAATAAGAGCCTGTGCCCCAAACCTCTTTCTCAACGATTGCACCACCATTAGCAACGTGAGGGATGTTATTCTTTTCCACATATAGTGGGTCATACGCAATAGTGGGTTTTTGAAATATGAGATATAATGT
>PEYM01000144.1 GCA_002774365.1 Candidatus Saganbacteria bacterium CG08_land_8_20_14_0_20_45_16
CCTTTTACTCATTTTTCAGCCTCCTCTTAAACATTTTATCTGTTTTTTGAGGAAACTGCTCTTAGATTTTCCTGTCCAGTTTTTTCAGTACATTATATTTATATCAAATTCTTTTTCTTCAGTATCTTTCAATTATTTATATGCTTAAAAGTGGAGCAAGAATGCTTCAGAGATCAGCATAATTTTTAACTTCCACGCCCTTATTAAGTTTCTTAATTAACCCTGCTAAAGCTCTCCTTGACATGATCCTGAATTGGTATATAATAAATGCCAATTATGAATCAAGTGCAAAAGCTCAAAGAGCTGCAAAATTTGAGCTATTTTGATAAGAGTGTTTTGCAACAGTTTATGTCCCTTACTGCTAACAGCCTTTATGCCAATATAAAGCGTTGGTTGCGGCAGGGGGTACTAATTAAGCTAAAAAATGGTCTTTATGTTACAGCCAGCTATTATGCCTCTAGAGAGAAAAAAGAAGAGTACGCGGAGTTCATGGCCAATAAGCTGCGAGAACCTTCTTATCTAAGCCTAGAATATGTCCTGCAAAATTATGGGATTCTTTCAGAGGCAGTATATGCCTTTACCTCTATAACCCTAAAAACAAAAAGGGATTATGCTAATAGGTTGGGAAGGTTTAGTTATAGAAATATAAAGGAGAGCCTTTTTACCGGGTTTGAGATTCAGGACAAAGGAGAGTGCCAGGTTAAAATTGCGACCAAGGCCAAAGCCCTTTTTGATTATCTTTATTTTAAATTTAAATCAGTTGCCAGCATTACAAAAGAGGAGTTGATTTCGCTGCGTCTTAACCTTGATGGGTTTTTCCCAAAGGACCTGGCTGAATTTGATCATTATGTGAAAAAGTCGGCAGTAAAAAAATATCTTGGCTTACCTAAGTTAATAAGGATTATTCGTGATTATTAAAGAATTGGAAAAAATAGTCCAAGACGAAAGGGCAAAAGGGCAATTGGATCCTTTTATCCAAAATGCCTTGAAAGAACATCTGCAAATCTATGTTTTATATTTTATTTTTACTCATGCTGAATATATTAAGAAGTTAATTTTTACCGGCGGGACTTGTCTCAGGCATTTTTTTGGGCTGGAGAGATTGTCAAAGGATTTGGATTTTGATTTTGAAGAAAAAATTGATGTTGCCAAACTTGAGCAAGAACTAAAGGATTTTTTTGCCGAGCATTATAGGTATTCAGATCTCAAAACCTCGATTAAACAGCAAGGGGGACAAATACTGCTTAAATTTCCTGTCTTGAGGGAGCTGGGTTTACCATACAATCAGGCCAGCGATATTTTACTTATTAACCTTGATCTTTCTGCCAATCCCTCAAGACATTATAAAACAAATACAACCACCAAAAGCGTTCATGGCTTTAATTTTGCGGCCCGGCACTATGATTTACCCTCACTTATGGCTGGCAAATTGCATGCTGTCCTTACCCGGAAATATTTAAGAGGCCAAGAAAACAGAGAGAGCGTCAAGGGGAGGGATTATTTTGACTTGCTTTGGTTTATTAAGAAAGGGGTTCGACCAAAGTTAGAAAGACTTTCAGAAATGTTAGGGGAAAAAGAGCCTCTTAGTCTTGGCCAGTTAGAGAAGCTTGTTGAGGCCAAAGTTGAAGACTTTGTCAAAAAACACAAAAGTGATTTTCAAGCCGACTTAATTCCTTTTGTCAGAAATCCAGAGGTTATTAAGACCTATGTGAGTAACTATTGGGAGGAATATTTGCGATATAAGAACAATTCTTTTTCTCAGGCGGTAGAGCTTTTTGTAAGATGTGAGCAATGCAAAAAAGAATTTAGCGCTGGCTTAAAGCTTAGTCAGGAAAACTTTGCTAATTTTGAGATAAGCAAAAATAAGCATTGCTGTCCATTTTGTCAGCACTCGAATGAAATTGTTGGCAAGGATGAATATATAATAAAAACTTCTGATTAGGAATTGTTTGGTTGGGGCTTATATATCCAGAAAAGACTTGACCCCTACCCCCTTATCAATCTTCTTTATCAGCCCAGCTAAAACGCTCCCTGTCCCCACTTCAACAAAAGAGATGACCCCATCAGCAATCATTTTTTTGACAGAATCTTCCCAGAGCACAGGGCTGGTTACTTGTTTATACAATAAATTGCGGATTTCCGCTCCTTTGATCACATAATCGGCCGTAACGTTGGCGATGACAGGAATATGAGCATCCTTAATTTCTATTTTTTCTAATTCAATTTTTAGTTTATCCGCTGCTGGTTGCATCAGGGGACAGTGGAAGGGGGCGGAGACTGCCAGCGGGATAATTCTTTTGGCACCTTTTTCTTTAAGCTTTATGCCAGCAGCTTCCACTGCTTCTTTTTTCCCGGAAATCACAACTTGCCCCGGGGAATTAAAGTTGGCTGGCCAAACATTGCCAATTTCCGCGCAGACTTTTTTGATTACATTATTATTTGCTCCTAATACGGCAGCCATTGCCCCTGCGCCGGCCGGAACTGCTTCTTGCATGAACTTTCCGCGCAGGTGGACAATCTTGACTGCGTCCTCGAACGTGATTGATCCGGCGGCGACTAAAGCAGAATATTCGCCTAAGCTATGTCCCGCGACGGTGTGAGGGGTGAGAGGTGAAGCGTGAGAAGCGAGCTGATGAAAGGCGGCAATGGAGACAGTTAAAATAGCGGGCTGGGTGATTTCGGTTTTTTGAAGCTCTTCGGCCGGGCCTTCGAGACAGATTCTTTTTAGATCAAAGCCCAATATCTCATTGGCCTGGTCCAAGTATTTTTCAGCTAGGTCTTTTCCCATCCCTATTGATTGCGAGCCCTGGCCAGGGAAGACGAGCGCGGTTTTCATGATGGTTTCTCCTTACTTTAAAAAGTGTAATAAACGCTACGGCCTTGGCCAATTTGTTTAAGCAATCCTTCTTTAACCAAGAAAGCAAAATCGCGCTTGGACATCTCCCTGGAAATACCAGCGACCTTTTGATAGTCAAGATTGGTTGCCCGGCTATTTTCTTTGATAAATTCCAACAGCTTCCATTGCCGATCTTTTAAAATAATGCGTTTTTTTAGTTTACCCAGAATTGGGTCGTGGGCCAAAGAATCCACTTTTTTCTTTAAATTATCCATTTGCACTGCCACGCCTTCCGTGAAGTACTCCAGCCACTGGGTAATATCCTGTTTTTCTGGATCAACGTATTGCAGGGCGGCATAATAAGCAGCGCGATTCCCGTTATAGTAATCATCCAGCGCAAAAAAATGCTTGATGTCAAAATTGCGCTGGTAAAGAATTAAAGTGGCCAGTGCCCTGGCAGTTCGGCCATTGCCATCAATAAAAGGATGGATCCTGACCAGCTCATAGTGGGCAATCCCTGTCACCAGCGCCGGGTGCAACCCCTGGGAGGCTGGACTGTTTAACCATTTGGCGAGCGCCATGGCCAGGCCATGGACAAGTTTTGTCTCTGGCGGAGTAAAAACGGTTTGACCAAAATGGTTAACAACGTAGACCATTTTGTCGCGATATTTGCCGCATTGACCCGGCGGCAGAGTCCCTTGGGTTATCAGTTTCTGGATTTTAAGAACCACGGCTTCTGATAAATGCTTTTTGGTAGAGATCGTTTCCAGGTATTTTAAGGCCTTTGCATATCCCAGAATTTCCTGCTTATCTTTTGGGCGGACAGAAGTGCTTGCGCCTTCAACCAGCGCTTTGACTTGCAAAAGATTTAAGGGGTTGCCTTCAATGCTGGTGGAGTGATGCGTGCGGCTGATTAGAGCTTCGTGGTATAGCTTGTTTTCCACCATGGGGAGGATAGGAGCGTGCAGGATTGCTTCGCGCGCCGCGGTTATGTCGGTGATATTGTTAACAATGGCATTAGTAAGTTTATAATTTGGCCTAAACATTTTGACCCATTTTTGACCCATTTAATGACCCAATTATAACACGCGTTATATTGCTTGGCAATCGGAGGGCTGAAGATTTACTTGCGAGCCCTACTTGTTCTCTCGTAGTTTCCCGGTGATCAGCGGCAGGTATTCGAGGACATCCCCAACAATCCCGTAGGTCGCAACCTTGAAGATTGGGGCATCCGGGTCTTTGTTAATGGCAATAATGGTGTCAGAGCCTTGCATCCCGACTAGATGCTGAATTTTTCCGGAAATGCCGCAAGCGATATAGATTTTTGGAGCCACGGTCTTACCGGTTTGGCCAACCTGATGGTGGGCGCTGATCCAGCCGGCGTCAACAGTTGCCCTTGAAGCGCCAACTGCGCCGCCTAGAGCTTTGGCTAAATCTTCTACCAGCTTAAAATTCTTAGGATCACCAATGCCGCGACCGCCAGAGACAATAATCTCGGCCTCCTGCAGGTTCACTTTTACGCTTTCGTCTTTGATAACTTCTAAAAGCTTAACCACTAAATCTTCAGGGTTAATAACCGGCTTAAATTTAACCAGCTCACCTTTAGCGCCTGCTTTTTTCTCTGATTTTTTGAAAACTTTTGGGCGCACCGTAGACATTTGCGGCCGGTTGTTAGGTGAAATAATTGTTGCCATAATGTTGCCGCCAAAAGCCGGGCGGGTTTGCCTTAAGATCTTCTTCTCTTTGTCAATATCAAGGCCAGTGCAGTCAGCGGTTAGCCCCGCACCAATGCGAATGGCGAGCCTGGCAGCTAAATCTCTCCCCATGGTGGTCGCGCCCAGCAGGAAAATTTCCGGCTTTTCTTTCTTGAGAAGCTCGGCCACGGCGCAGGTGTAGGGGAGGGACTTATAATCTTTTAATTCGTCATGATAAAGCAGATAAACTTTGTTCGCGCCGTAAGCAAAGAGGTGCTCGGCTTCTTCTTCAATGTTTTCCCCGCCGCAAAGAACCGCCCCAACATAGGTGTTTAAATCTTTGGCCAGTTTTTGGGCTTCCCCAAGCAGTTCATATGCGACTGTTTCGATTTTTCCCTCTCTCTGCTCGGCAAAGACCCAGACCCCGCTGTAATGTGAAAGATCGCCACTGGTCTCTTTCTCGGCCCTAATCTCAATCGCATTGAATTTACAAGCAGAAACACAAGCGCCGCAGAGGGTACATTTGTCTAAATCAATTACCGCCAGTTTCTTAGGCGTCCCTTCGCGCGGTTTCATCTCAATAGCATTAAAGGCGCAAGCTTTAACGCAAAGGGCGCAGCCGGTACATTTATCCGCAAATACTTTTATGCTCATACAATCTTTCTCTCTCTGATCTTGGAAATTAATTTGTCAACGATTTCAGAAGGCTCGCCCTCAAGTATTTCTCCCCCTTCTTTTGGCGGGGGAGTAAAGATCTTGACCACTTGAGTGGGTGAGCCGTTTAAGCCCATATTCTTGGGGTCACCCTCGATATCCTGGGCGGTTAAGGTTTTAATTTCAGCTTTCTTAGCCCTCATCATCCCTTTGAGCGAGGGCATTCTTGGTTCATTGATCTGTTTAACTACGGTAATGACTGCAGGGAGGGGGCATTCAATAACTTCGTTAACCTCTTCCAGCATCCGTTCAACCTTGGCTTTATTGCCTTCAACTTCCAGCTTTACGGCAAAGGTGACCTGCGGGATATTGAGCCACTCGGCAATCCCGGGGCCGACTTGGGCAGTGTCGCCGTCAATGGCCTGCTTGCCGCATAAGATAAGATTGTAATCGCCGATCTTTTTAATGGCCTGGGAAAGGGTATAGGAGGTGGCCCAGGTATCAGAGCCGGCAAAAGCCCGGTCAGATATCAGGTAAACCTCGTCAACTCCCATGGCAATAGTAGTCTTTAAAGCTTCAGCTGCTTGCGGCGGCCCCATGGTGATGACGGTTACTTTGCCGCCGTGTTTTTCTTTTAACTTAAGCGCTGCTTCAACCGCGTTTTCGTCAAAAGGATTGACCACAGACGGAACCCCTTCACGCACGAGGGTGTTGGTTTCAGGGTTTATCTTAACCTCGGTGGTATTGGGAACTTGTTTGATGCAAACAATGATGTTCATAACAAGAAAAATCAGTATAGCATAAAAATAAATCGCGTAAAAGGTGAAATTTCGCTTTCATTTTAACGATATATATGTATGGGAATGTTCGCGAAGCTTGGAAGAATTATAGTAAGAGAAAGAGATCCGCAAATAAAGAGTCTCGCTGTAACTAATGGTACGCCGCCCTCACATATTAGCAATGGCCACAGTCCATACAGGGGACTTGATGATGAAACACAAGCAAGGGCCTTAAAACTTGCTGATAGACGGATTCTTGCCAGCCTTGGCATAGAAATAATTCCTCTTCCGGCCACGGGAACGAAAGGCTTCACCATGGGGAGCAAAAAATATTCAGACGAGCAGTCAGTTCGCAGTGTAGCGCTTTCTGCTTTTGGGCTATTAAGGGATCCGATTACCAAGGCGCAGT
>PEYM01000113.1 GCA_002774365.1 Candidatus Saganbacteria bacterium CG08_land_8_20_14_0_20_45_16
CAGGCAATAGCTGCAAGAATTGGTGGGTTTATTAAATCAAGTGAACTGTATTTTTGTTCCATTCAAAGTGGTAACAATGATTATGGCACAGATAAAAAAGTCATGCTTCCTGAATCCAAAGCTGTTTTTGAGTGTATAAGAGCCTTTTCTGATAATTTTCAAGGTGTTTTACCAGTGCCAGTAAAAACCCATTGTGACAATTTTATTGCTAAGTTTAAGGATCAATTTGATGTTAATCTTGAGCAGGTATCACGTAACCAGTACTTAGCTCTCACTAAAGCGCGGGTGGTGGCTCTGTGTTCACTAAAGAGTGAAGTCGACTATCTTTTATCTGATACCCAGCAACAAATTCGTAGCACTGTTGAGCGATCTTTTTTACATTTGCAACGATGCCTTGTGGCGGATCTTGATTATAAGAATAAGTGGGGAAAAGCCTTTGAAAATGGTGAAATCAATTGTGAAAAACTCGGTGCTGTACATTTGTTATGGCATGGAATTTGGGCTTTTAAGGTGAATGCTTCTGGCGGTAGAACAGATTTGGTTTTAGGAAATGATATTGTTAATCCAATGGAAGAAATTCAACGAAGTTCATTAGGGTTGGTGTTAACCGAATGGAAATTAGCAAAAAACAACGATGTGAAAGTAAAATTTGATGAGGGAAAAAAACAAGCTCAAAGCTATTCTTCGGGAATACTTGCCGGAATCGAACTAAACGTTACAAGATATATTATTGTTGTGACCGAAAAAGAGCCCCAGCTTATAAATGATGAAATTATAAATGATATTACTTATCGTTTCATTAATATTGCCGTTGATCTCGATGTTCCTTCTAAATCATCAAGGCAAAAAAAAGAGGCTGAATGACCGCCTACTCAATTATCAAAAAATCAGAGCTTGAAGGTGCCACAAGGCTGGATGCGGAGTATTATCAGCCGGAGTATTTGGAAATAGCCGCGAAACTCAAAGATGCTCAGCATAAATTATTGGGAGATATCTCTGAAAGTCTTGTGAGTTTTGGTGCATATGCGCTTACAAATTTTATCGAATGGAAAGAATCAGGTGTTCCTTTTATAGTCGCGGAGAATATAAAAGAAGGATTTGTTGATTATGAGAGTGCGCGGTACATTGATGATAAAACCGATGAAATATTAAAGAAATCCAGGGTAAAGGAAAATCAAGTTTTACTTGCGATGTCTGGTTCTGTTGGGAATGCTGCTGTTGCTTGTGAGATTCCAATAAAATTAAATTCGAATCAAGATATTGTAAAAATTACCCTCAATAAGGGGATTTCTCCATTTTACGTGGCTGTTTTCCTTAACTCGAGATATGGTCGAATGCAGGTATTAAGGTTGCCAGTAGGAAGCGTGCAGCAACATATTTTTCTTTGGCAAACAAAGTCCCTTTTAATTCCAATTTTCCCGAACAAGGTAACTTCTGCAATAGAAAAAATATTTAAAACTGGACTAAATGAACAAAAAAAATCAAAACTCCTCTACTCCCAAGCCGAAACCCTGCTTTTAGAAGAATTAGGCTTGAAAGACTTTGAGGCTAAAGAGGACTTATCGTGCGTAGTTAATTTGTCTGATGTAAAAGAGGCTGGCAGGATTGATGCGGAGTTTTGGCAGCCGAAATATGAAAGACTGCTTGAAAAGATTAAGAATTACGGAGGGGAAAAATTGTTTGATGTGGTTGAAAATGTGGCAGCGAAATTTGATCCTTCCTCAAAACCAGACACGGCCTTTAAATATGTTGAACTATCTAATATTAATTCGTCTATTGGCGTTATTGATGGCTTTTCTGATGTTTTAGGTAAAGAAGCCCCGAGTCGAGCAAAGAGAATTTTAAAAGAGGGAGATGTTATTGTTTCTAGCGTTGAAGGTTCTCTTGGGAAAGTTGCGTTAGTTCATAGTGAGCAAGATGATTTTTTGGCGTCAACCGGTTTTTTTCAGTTTAGAGCAAAAGATATCTTGCCGGAAGTATTGTTGATTTTGGCAAAAAGCCCGATTATGCAAATGCAATTGGAAAAACAAACTGCTGGCACTATACTCACGGCAGTACCAAAAAATGCAGTTGAAAATGTCTTTATTCCCATCCTCCCCAAACCCACCCAGCAAAAAATCGCGGATTTGGTGAGAAGATCGCATGAGGCCAGGAAAAGGGCAAAAGAGTTGCTTGAAGAAGCAAAAAGAAAAGTGGAGGAGATGATTGAGAAAGTTAAAGATTGATACCAAGGCTGTCCTTTCCCCGCTCTCCGGCGTCTCCGACCTCTCTTTTCGGCTGATCTGCCGTGAGCAAGGCGCTAAACTCTGTTTTTTTGAAATGGCCGACGCTAATATGCTGACCCATGCTGCCAGCAAAAACCGCGATATTTTTAAAACTACACCAGAAGACCAGCCAATCGCCGCCCAAATTTTGGGCGCTGATCCTGATGTAACGTTGGCTGCCGCGGAAAAACTTTTAGAATTGACCAAGCCACAATTTCTTGATATCAACGCGGCTTGCCCGGCCAAAAAAGTGGTCAAAAAAAAGGCCGGAGCGCATTTAATCCGCGAGCCCAAGGTTTTAGAGGCGATAATTAAAAAATTAACTGACAATCTCTCCCTCCCAATTACAGTTAAACTACGCATCGGCTATAACACTTATAACGAAGAAGCGATCAGGGAAATAGCTATGAGGTGTGAGGGTGAGGGGGTTGCAGCTCTATTTGTTCATGGACGCACCTGGAAACACGCTTATTGTGGCGAGGTCACTTATGAAGGGATCAAAGCCATAAAAGAAGCTGTAAAAATCCCGGTTTACGGTTCTGGAAGTGTCTTTTCGCCGGAACTGGCCAAGAAAATGCTTGATGAAACTGGTTGTGATGGGGTGGTGGTGGCGCGTGGGGCAATGGGGAACCCTTGGATATTCAAGAGGATAGAAGAATATTTAAAATCTGGTCAGCTCTTGCCAGAGCCGACACCAAAAGAGCGGATGGCGATGTGCAAGCGCCATCTTTCATATATGGAAAAGTATAAAGAGTCAAGGCTCACCAACAAAATCGGCTGGATGCGCAGGATTGCGATTTATTATATCAAGTCCTTGCACAATGCCACTTCTTTTCGTCACCAAGTCACCAGCGCCAAGAGTTATGACGAGCTGATGGGTGTGGTTGACAAAATTTAGCTCCTGCCTCATAATCTCATTTCATGAGCATTATTTTCTGGCAGCAGGTCTTAAAAGTTTTTATCGCCCTTTTTATTATTACTGATTCTATAGGTAATCTCCCTTTCTTTATGGGGATGACCGAGGGGATGGAGAAAAAAGAGCGGCGCGGGATTTTCTTCTCCGCCCTTTTGACAGGGTTGTTTCTCCTGGCCTTATTCGGCTTTGCCGGTTTTTTGATCTTTGATATTTTTGATCTGACAATTAATGACTTGCGCATTGCCGGCGGCATACTGCTTTTTATGATCTCAATTGAAATTATGTTCCGTGGCCGCTTTAGCTATGAGCACAAGGAAGATGTCGGGGTTGTCCCCCTGGGCTGTCCTCTGCTCGTTGGCCCCGGAGCGATTACTACGGTCATTATGATGGGGCGAATTTATGATCCGCTGGCTGTTGTGGTTGGGGTTTTGCTTTGTTTTGCGCTTATCTGGTTTATTTTCTTCTTTGCCGAAAGACTCTTTCGGCTCTTGGGGCACAATGGTTCGCTAATTGTCACCAAAATTTTTGCCATAATAATGGCCGGGATTGCCGTTAAGTTTATCCGCCAGGGAGTGCAGGCGATCCTTGGTATTTGAAGCGCAGCTAATTCGGTCAAAGCGCCGCAGTATTTCTCTGGAAGTTAAAGACGACACCACTTTAATCATCCGCGCGCCAAAATTTGTGCCACAATCATTTTTAAATGACCTATTGCTTAAAAAGTCTGCCTGGATAAAAAAACGTCAGGCCCAGGCCTTAAAACGCCAGGAGTTGCGCAGTCAGATTGATGTTAAGGCTTGCCGCCAAAAAGCTCAAGAGCTTATTCCAGAGCGGGTAGCCCACTATTCTAATTTAACTGGCATAAATTATTTGCGAGTCAAAATCAACAGTGCCAAAAAACGTTGGGGCTCCTGTTCAAAAGCCGGCAATTTAAACTTTTCTTGGCGCTTGGTGCTTGTGCCGCTTGAAGTCCTTGATTATGTGGTTGTTCACGAGCTGTCGCATATTATCCATCGCAACCATTCCAAGCGTTTTTGGGCCTTGTTGGCTAAGCTCTATCCGAGTTACAAGGCTTGCCGCAAATGGCTTAAAAACGAAGGGCATCTGTTATAATTAAATTGAGGTGATTAAAATGGAAAACAAAGAAAGTAAGATTGAAATTGAGGTTGGTAGCGAGGTGGTTGGCGGCAAGTACAGTAACTTGGCTGTGATTTCGCATAATGAAAACGAATTTATCATGGACTTTATTTTTGCCCATCCGCCCAAGGGTAAGGTTAATGCTCGGGTTATCATGTCCCCCTCTCATGCTAAGCAATTTCTCAAAGCGTTAAAAGAAAATGTTGAGAAATACGAGCAAAAGACTGGGGACACCAAAAAGCCACCAGAGCCGCCAGCCATTGGGATTGAGTTCTCGAAGAATTAATTATTGGGACCCGCACCTCTTAAACTTGCCAAACTTTTTGCTCGCCTAAAATATTGTTTGCGTTTTTTGTAAGTTGATGCTATATTAATTGTCCGCGTAAAAATAAGTGGAGGAGGGGGAAAGACAATGGCAAAAGATAAATTAGATCAGATACTTGAAGCGATCGGTTCCTTAAAAGAGGGCCAGGATTCATTAAAGAGTGATGTTGATACATTGACAAAAGGTCAGGATACACTGACAAAAGGTCAGAATGTTCTAAAAGCTGATATTGTTTTATTAAAAGAAGGTCAGCAGCGAAACTACGACCTGATCCAAAAAAACGGTATCAAAATAGAGCAGGTGGCGTCAGATGTTAAGGCTGTGGCTGAAGGTCATGGTGTTTTACGTTCGGAAATGGGGCGGATGGAAGATCGGTTGACTAATAAGATTGGCCTGGTTCAAACTACGGCCTTGGCAATTAACGACAAGCTGGACGAACACATCAAGCAGCCGGCCCACGCGTAAATTAAACCTCACAAGAAAAACTGAAATTTTATCTGCTTTTTGCCGATATATATATGTCATGGAACCGAATGTGGCTTCGAGCAGCAATGTGCTGCCAAGATGTTTAGTTAATTATATGAATGATCGACGGCCAAGTGATGGAGAGGCCCAAGCAGCGACTTACTTGGAGCCGTATCTGCCTTATTTTGATTGCCCGGACCTGCGGACTTTTAATAGTTGTTTCTCAACTACCACTTGAAGACTGGGCATATTTATTTCAATCAATTCTCTCGCCTGAGCAGAGAGGCTATTATTTGAAGGCCTTGGAAGGAGTGAGCACAGAGCAAGTAAATGAAGTGCGTTTAGCCTTACTTCCACCTCATCCGCCGGAGGAGTAAGAAGGACTTATCCCCCACACCTTTTAAACTTGCCAAACTTTTTGCTGGCCCAAATACTGACATTCCTCTCAACCAAATAGAAGCACGGGATTAGGAAGAGGGTGATAAAGGTTGAAAAGACGAGTCCCCAGCTCAAGGAGAGCAGGCGCGGGAACAAGAAATCTACCCGACCGCCGAATAATCCATACAATGATGGTAGCAAGCCGGCTACTGTTGTCACTGTTGTTAATGTAATTGGCCGAAAGCGCTGGGTAGCGGCATCTGCCACATGCTGGAGTGTTAAGACCTCATTCTTTTGGCAAATATCCTCTTCTTTGTCATTTAAAAACTTAAGCATGACCAGGGAGTTGTTGACCACAACCCCGGCTAGCCCTAAAATCCCGATCAAAGCCAAGAAGCTCATCGTCTCCCCATGGATCAAGAAAGCAAAAATAACTCCAACCAGACCAAATGGGATTGCTAGCATCACGATCAAGGGTTCGCTGAAGGAGTTAAATAGTACCACCAGGATTAGGTAAATGACCAGCATGGCAATGATCATGGCCCAGAAAAAGCCTGACAGCACCTCATTGGTAAATTGTTCTGTCCCACCAAACTTTACGCGAAAATCAGGATACTTTGCTACCATCGGCTCAAACTTCTCGCGCAAAACCTTGGTGTAATCACGGGCATTAACCTTGGTCTGGTCAAGCTCGGCTGTAATTTGCAATGAGCGGTCGCCGTCTTCATGTGGAATTCCTTGGACAGAAGCCTTTTCTTCAAAAATAATAAAACTCCCCAG
>PEYM01000002.1 GCA_002774365.1 Candidatus Saganbacteria bacterium CG08_land_8_20_14_0_20_45_16
CATTTTCACTTTGCCCAATCCGGACATTATCACGTTGCTGCTACATTAAATTTTTAAGGCTTGACAAAGCAAAGCTGTGTGCTAAAATTTTGGCACAAGGAGGTGAGAGATTAACATGAAAAAAGGTTTTACTTTAATTGAGTTGGTTATGGTGATCGTTATTTTGGGCATTTTAGCTGCGACGGCTTTGCCTAGGTTTATTGATCTATCCACAAAGGCCCAAGAAAATGCGACCAAAGGCGCGCTTGGAGGGATCAGGGCAGCGATTGCGATTAAATATGCCAGTGAAGCGGCCAATGGTAATGCTGCTTTTCCAGCCAGTATTTATGAATCATTGTTTGGCGACAGTAAGATCCCAGCTGAACCGTACAGTAATAATAGCGGAGTTACGGTTACTTCTGGACCACCAACTGCTGATGGAACAGGTTGGTTATATGACAGTTCGACAGGGCAGGTTTGGGTAAATGACAGTGATTACGCATCTTACTAGTTACTAGTAACTTTTTTAATTGACGCAGGCTCTATTCCAGGTACTTGGAATAGAGCCTTTTCTTATGCTAGATTCTTAAGGAGAAACGTAACGATTGAGGGCAATGGCCCTCACCCCAGACAAGCTAATGTTTTGGGATCAATGAGCGAAGGACAATTATAATGAAAAAGACAAGTTGGAACAATCTCTTTGTTTTTTTGTTCTTTTTGGGGGGTTCCTTACTCTGGTTCTATAAAGAGGCTTTTCAAGGACGTCTTTTTTGTTTTAGTGACCTGACTTTTTATTTTTACCCTTATCGCTATTTTATGGTGGAGTGCCTAAAGCAGGGCGTTATCCCGCTCTGGAACCCAAATTTGCTGCTGGGCTATCCATTTTTGGCAACCTTGCAGACTGGTTTTTTTTATCCTCTCTCCTTGCTCTATTTGTTGCTGCCTTTTGATTTGGCTTTTAATTGGTTTTTGCTTTTACACTATCCCTTAGCGGCATTTTTTATGTACCTCTTAGCCCGCGACCTAAAGCGATCTCTAGCCGCGGCTAGTGCCAGTGGCCTGGTCTTTGCCTTTTGCGGTTATTCCCTGTCGGTCTTACACATGCCGACTACTTTGGCCTCAATCATTTGGGTCCCGCTGGTTTTGTTAACTTTTAGAAAATTGCTGGCTGGCCCAGCTGCAGCCCTTTGGTCAACTGGTTTAAGATTGATTTTGTTTGCCCTAACTTTAACCCTGGTCTTTCTTGGCGGCGAGCCAACCATTAGTTATTGCACGCTGCTTTTATTGCTTGGATATCTGCTTATCTTTGATCTGCCGCAATTTTGGCGCGGCCTTGGTTACCTAATAGCTGGCTGGTGCTTGAGCGCGGCCTTGGCGGCTGTCCAGTTATTGCCTTTTTTGGAATTGCTGGCTCACTCATCTCGTCTTAGTGGTCTGACTTTTACTGAAGCTGCTTATTTTTCCCTTGAACCCAGAAAGCTGCTTGAGTTTTTGCTGCCTTATTTTTTTCATTTGACAGAGTTCCCATGGGTAGAGACAGGCTGGCTTAAGGTTCCATATTTGGGGATTGTGCCACTGACCTTGGCCTTGCTGGCCTTGCTATTTCATCAGGACAGGCGGCGTTGGTTGCTAGTTGGGGCGGCTTTGCTCTTATTGCTCGTGATTGGCGGCTCTTATTCGCCCATACCGCTTTATGCTCTTTTGTTCAAGTATGTTCCTGGCTTTGGCTTTTTTCGCTATCCGATCAAGTTTGTTTTTTTACTGGTCTTTTTACTGGCCGTAGCAGTTGGCTTTGCCCTGGACTTGCTCTGGCAGCTTGGGCCCAGACTAAAAAAAGGCCTAGAGATTATTTTGCTGGGCTGGCTGGTGTTATTTGGCCTGTCTCTTTGCTTAGCCAAGCAACCAGTGGTTTTTTGGCTTTTGCTGCAACCTCTTTTTAGTCAAGAAATTTCCCAGGGGCTAACGCCTTATCTAACTCAAATTACAGTGCCGCGCGATCTAGCTAATCTTTTGCTTAGCCAAGCCCTGGTTTTAGTTTTGCTTTTTTGGGCTTGGGTTGGGGCTGGGCGGCTGGTCCGTCGGCCTTTTTTTCTGGCTGGCTTGGTGGCGCTCATTTTTTTCGATCTTTTCTCAGCCAATGCTAACAGTAACTTAGTCGTTAACCAGTCTGAATATAAAATTGTTCCGCCGAATGTGTTGCGGCTAAAGCAGGACCAATCGCTTTTTAGATGTTTTGCTAGCCCACGCCTTTATTTCAAGGCCCGCAGCGAAACAGTGAATGATTTTTACCATTATCCGCTAGCGTTAGCCGCCTTGAGAAATCGGCTCTGTCCTAATCAGAATATGCTCTTTGGCCTGGTCCAGGTGGATGGTTATGAGTCTATCCGCGGGGTTGACCAGGAGGAGATGATCAAAAGAATTGCTTTGCTAGACAGGCTTGACCAGACCCGCGTCCTTGATTTGCTTAACATTAAATACCTTGTGACTGCTGGCCGGCTGGCCCAGCCAGGTTATAAGCTGGTTAGTTATAACCCAAAAGATGCCAAAGGGACCCCGATTTTTCTATATGAAAATCAGCATGTTTTGCCGCGGGCTTTCTTGGTCAAACAGGCCAGAATTATTAAGGACCGCAGGAAAATTTTAGCCTATCTTTTTAGCAACCAGTTTGAGCCTCAGCGCGAGGTGATTTTAGAAGCTGATCCGCATCAGGCTATTGACCAAGCAAAGCCCAATGGCTTATCAGATCAAGTGCTGGTCAAAGAGTACTCGCCTAATAGGGTCAGGCTTGAGGTTGTATCTTCTCAAGACCAGTTTTTGTTTTTGAGCGATTGGTATTATCCTGGCTGGCAAGCAACAGTTGCTGGCCAGCCGGTCGTGATCAGGCGGGCGAATTATATGTTCCGGGCAATTAGGGTGGGGCCAGGCAGGCAGACTGTGGAATTTGTCTATCGGCCAGCTTCTTTTATTGTTGGGGCAGCGATCTCTCTGTTGACCTGGCTGGGAATGGTGTTTTGGCTGGCCTTGGGTTGGTGGCGCCTGGCTCGTGCCAAGGAGAGTGTTATAATAAAAGGGCCATGATCAAACAAGAGAATATTTTTGCCTTTTTGTTCTTTCTGCTCTTAACTATTTTATTCTTTGGCCGGTTCCTTTCTGGTCAAGAGGTCTTGGCCTATAAAGACTTATCGCGTTATTTTTATCCGCTTAAATATTTGATGGTGGCCCAGGTCAAGAGCGGCCATTTCCCACTCTGGAACCCTTATATTTTTTGCGGATTTCCTTTGCTCGCTACGCTGCAAGTGGGCTGCTTTTATCCCTTGAGCTTAATTTTCTATTTATTGCCTTTTAAGCTAGCCTTTAATTATTTTACTATCTTGCATTATTTTTTGGCAGCTTCGTTTATGTATCTTTTGCTGCGCCATTATGCGTTAGGTTTTGCCAGTGCCCTGTTTGGCGGGATTGTTTTTGCTTTCTCTGGATATTTGCTTTCGGTTTCAAACATGAACACCTCACTGGCCGCGGTCACTTGGTTGCCATTGGTAGTGCTGTGGGCTGATCGCTTATTTGCTTGTTTTTCTTGGGGCAATTTGCTGGTTTTAGCTGTTTTGCTGGCTGTCCAGTTCTTGGGTGGTGAGCCCACGATAATTTATGTTACCCTGTTTTTCCTTGCTGTTTATGCTGCGGTGGTGGCCCGGTCAAGCCGCGCTTATATTTTAAGCCTGGGGCGTTTGGTCCTGGCTGGTCTGATTGGTTTGGGGTTAGTCGCGGTTCAGCTTTTTCCTTTTCTGGAGTTGACCCGTTATTCAGATCGTCTGGTTCGGACAGCTTTTGACCTTGTAACTTTTCGTTCTTTTCCACCACGGGAGCTTTTGACTTTTGTTTTTCCCTATTTTTTTGGCAACCTGACCCGTTTTGGCGGCTATGGTGAAACGCTTTTGGGGCAGATGAACCAGGATTGGTTGATCTCGCCGTATCTAGGCTTATTGCCCCTGCTCTTTGTTGGTTTAGCTTTTTTTAAAGCCAAGCGCAAACTTTCATTTTTCTTGTTGGGGGTTACTCTTGTTTCTCTCTTGCTGGCTTTTGGCCGCTACACCCCTTTTTACCGGCTGGTTTTTTTGCTGCCTGGGATTGCTGCGATTCGTTTTCCGGTTAAGTATCTTTTTTTAACGACTTTTTGTTTAACGCTTTTAGCGAGTTTTGGCTTTTCCGCTATGTTGGAAGCACTTAATCAAAAGCCAGAGAAGCTGGTTGTTTTTTTGCGTTGGCTTTGGTCGGTAATTATTTTTTTGCTGCTTGTTTTTTTGGCTGCTTATCTGTTGCGCTGGCAGCTTTTTACTTTTTTGTTGGGCCGCTATCACCAGCTCCCCTTGTTTTTTGTCAATTTGCTGGGCTATCTGGTTGAGTTTAATTTAAGCAGCTTGCTTTTTGTCTTGCTTTATTTAATTGCCCTGGCCTTGCTCCTTTATTTAGTACTCAAGGGGCGCTTGAAGAAAATACTTTTCTTGGCCTTGCTATTTCTTTTGTTAATCGCTGACCTTTTTGCCAATGGTTACCCGATCCCGATCGCAGCCAAGGCCTGGGTTTTTGATCAGACCCCGACCAACTTTGCGATCTTGCAAAAAGATCCTGGGCTGTTCCGTTTTTTCTATACGCCAGAGCTGGAAGCAGAGGGCCGCTCGATCTATGGCCATGATTACAGCCAGGCTTTGTTCAATACCAAGGACAATTTTACTGCTAACTGGCATATTCCTTACGGCTTTTATGATTTTTATGGCTATGAATCAATTAAGCCATGGCAGTTTTTTAAATATTACCAAACTAATTTTACTAAGGAGAAATTTGCCCAAAACCTTAAGTCCTTATCTTTTTATAATGTGAAATATATTGCTTCAATAGAAAGGTTAAAGTTTTCTAGCTTGAAACTGCTTCGGCACAAAAAGGCCTATGGTCAAGACCTTTACCTTTATGAGAATACCAAAGTCCTGCCTCGGGCTTATTGCCTTGACGCTCATGGCCGCCCGCAGCTTAAAGGTGAAAAGGTGATTGTCAAAAAGTACTTACCCGGTGAGATTGAAATTCTGGCAACCCTTGATGGGCCGGGCCATCTGTTTTTGAGCGAGGCTTATTATCCTGGCTGGCGTGCCTTGGTCAATGGGGTGGAGGCAAAGATAGAAAAAGGGAACAATTTTTTCATGGCACTGCCGCTGGGCCAAGGGACTTACTCGATTAAATTTATTTATGATCCGCTCTCCTTTAAGTTGGGCGGACTTATTAGCTTGGCCACTTTACTGATGATCTTGGTGGGCTCGGTTATGAAATACCGGGTTGGGGGTGTGCGGTGAAGCTTTCTTGTTTTTTCCCAATGTATAATGAAGCGGCAAATATCAAGGCAGTGGTTGCTTCTGCTGTCTCTGTTTTGGCTAAAAGCAGCCAGGAGTTTGAGGTCATTATTGTTAATGATGGGAGTAGTGACCGCACCCAAGTGATTGCCGAGGAGCTGGCGAAAAATGACCCTAGGATCAAAGTGGTCAATCATGCGGCCAACCAAGGCTATGGCGCGGCGCTGCGCTCAGGCTTTGCTGCTTGCCAACATGAAATTATTTTTCAATGTGATGGCGATAATCAGTACCAGTTAGCAGAACTCAAACTGCTCTTGCCTTATTTAAATGATTATGATTTTGTGATTGGATATCGGCTTAAGCGGGCCGACCCTTTTTACAGGGTCCTGGAGGCGCTCTGGTACCGTTTTTTGCTTTTAGTCTTGTTTCGTTTAAATTTACGCGACACTAATTGTGCTTTTAAGCTCTTTAAAAAGAGTATTCTTGAGCAGTTAAAGCTTGAGTCTAATGGGGCAATTATTAATGGCGAAGTCTTTGTTAAAGCGAGAAAATTTGGGTTTACTAATATTAAGCAAGTGGGGGTCCATCACTATCCCCGGCCCAAAGGGGCGCAAACAGGGGCCAAGCCTCGGGTCTTGCTTGAAGCTCTAGCTTCTATTTTGCGATTGTGGTGGCAGGGACGTAGTTGTCAATAGCTTGTTTAAGCATGGCTGGATTGTGGGCAAACCAATCTTCAAGTAAACGGGCAACGGTAAAGGCTGTCTGAATATCCTCCATTACAGTAGGGATCTCTTCTTGCTTGTCTATATCGGCCATATTTTTGCAATTTTCTGATATCAAGAAATTTAAATTGCTTTCTAAGGCAACTATTCTGTTGCTGAGATAGTCTGTTAAAGCATCAATATTTGCTAATTCTGCTACTGATGAATAACGAGGGCCGTCCTCCCCAATTCCATAAGTAGCTAAATCTTGCAACAAGGCCTCTTCTGTTTTTTGGGGATTGTTGCAATATTTGACAAATTTAGCTCCCTTGATCTCGGCTTGCAAAGTTTTTAAGATCTCAAACATGGTCTGCTTGGGCCCTTTTGTCACGAAGCTGCCTTTGTTTCTGGCTTGGTGCAAGAGGGTAAAGAGTAAGCACTGGGTTGATCTATGAAAAACTGGTGGCAAAGGAATTGTTTTAATTCTTTGAATGTTGCTAATTGCCATTTGTTTTATGCTCCTTCCTACAAGCTAATATCTTCTCTTTCCTTCATAAATTTCACTTTTAATGCGGCTATTTTTGTGATATAATAAAGGTTGATCGAGGCCGTATTTTGGGGAGGCAGAGCTAATTTAGATGAAGTTTTCGCAATTGGTGGCGCCAACGCTTCGAGAAGACCCTGCAGAGGCCGAGATTGTATCCCACAAATTATTACTTCGCGCGGGTTTTATTCGCAAACTGGCTACCGGCGTCTACACTTACTTACCCCTTGGTTTAAAAGTCTTAAATAATGTTACCCGGGTTGTTCGCGAAGAAATGGACCGTGCTGGAGCCCAAGAAATCTTTATGCCGGTTCTGCAGCCAGCTGAGCTCTGGCAGGAGACTGGCCGTTGGAAACAGTATGGTAAAGAACTTTTTCGGATCAAAGACCGACACGAGCGCGATTTTTGCCTGGGCCCAACGCACGAAGAGGTCATTACTGACCTAGTTAAAAATTCAATCAATTCATACCGTAGTTTGCCGGTCACTCTTTATCAAATCCAGACCAAATTTCGTGATGAGATCCGCCCGCGTTTTGGCTTAATGCGCGGCCGTGAATTTATGATGAAGGATGCTTACAGTTTCCACCCTAATGAAGCTGATCTTGACCGTGAATATCAAAATATGCACCAGACCTATTGTCGGATTTTTGAGCGCTTGGGCCTGAAGTTTAGGGTAGTTGAAGCGGCGGCTGGTTTGATTGGCGGCGGTTATTCCCAAGAGTTTATGGTCTTGGCCGAAACAGGCGAAGATGAGATTTTTTGCTGCCAGGCTTGTGATTACGCGGCCAGTCGCGAGTTGCTCGAGGCTAATGTTTGCCCCAAGTGTGGGAGCAGCAAATATGAGCTGATCCGCGGGATTGAGGTTGGCCATATTTTTAAGCTCGGCACTAAGTATTCTTCAAAAATGAAGTGTGTTTATGTTGATGAGAACAATCAAGAACAGCCAATGGTCATGGGCTGCTACGGGATTGGGGTGGCCAGAACAGCTCAAGCTGCGATTGAGCAGAACCATGATAAAGATGGCATTATTTGGCCCATGCCCCTAGCGCCTTATAAAATAGCCGTAGTTCCTGTAAACATTGAGGAAACTGAGCAGCGGGAAGTGGCGGAAAAATTGTATAGGGCGATGAGCGGTGAGGGGGGCGGGGTGAGCGTGCTTTTTGACGATCGAGACAAGCGGATTGGGGCCAAGCTCAAAGATATTGATCTGATTGGGATCCCGATCAAAGTGATTGTTGGTCCCAAAGGTTTAAAAGAGGGTAAGGTTGAGGTTAAGTGGCGCCGCGACGGCAAAACCGAGCTGGTCGCCAAGGAAAAGGTAGTGGAATGGTTAGCACAATCCCTTTAGACGATAAACCCAAAGAGGCTTGCGGGGTCTACGGTATTTTTTCTTTTAATGGCGAGCCTTTGGCCAAGTTGGTTTATTACGGGCTTTATGCTTTGCAGCACCGTGGCCAAGAATCAGCTGGTATTTACACCTCAAATGGCCAACAGCTTCAAGGGAAGGTTGGCATGGGCTTGGTCAACATGATCTTTAATGAGGAAAACCTTAAAGAGCTCAAAGGCAATATTGCTTTGGGCCATGTTCGCTACTCCACTACGGGTTCTTCGATTCTAGCTAATGCTCAGCCAGTGGTGATGACCACCAAATACGGGCCAATTGCCTTGGTTCACAATGGCAATCTTATTAATACCGCGGATTTGCGGGCAGAACTGCCTAACCATAAATGGCAGAGCACAAATGATACAGAGGTTATTGCCGCCCACATTGCGAACTCCAGCGCACCCAACCTTCAGGCAGCGATCATTGAGACATTAAACAAATGTCGAGGCGCGTTTTCGCTGGGAATTATGAGCCTAGACACGCTTTTTGCGGTGCGTGATCCGCATGGTATTAGGCCGTTATCTGTTGGCAAGCTCAAAGATGCTTATGTGATTGCCTCGGAAACCTGCGCGCTTGATGTGGTGGGCGCTGAATTTGTGCGTGATGTATCGGCCGGCGAATTGGTCATTATTAATAAAGATGGCTTGCAGTCCAAGACTTGGGCCAGGGGCGTGGACGAGGCTTTGTGTGTTTTTGAGTTTATTTATTTTGCCAGGCCAGACAGTGTGATTAATGGCCGCAGTTTTCATGATGTTAGGGTTAACTTGGGTAAGTACCTGGCCAAAGAGCAGTCGGTTGACGCTGAAATGGTTATTGCTGTGCCTGATTCTGGCATTCCCGCAGCTATTGGCTTTGCTAAGGAATCAGGGATTCCTTTTACCGAAGGGTTGATTAAAAACCGCTACATTGGCCGGACTTTTATCCAGCCAACCCAAGCCATGAGGGAAATTGGAGTGCGTATGAAATTAAACCCGATCAGGGACTCTGTGCGCGGGAAAAAGCTGGTGCTGATCGATGATTCAATTGTCAGAGGCACGACCTCAAGGCAGATCGTCAGGCTCTTGCGGGAAAATGGGGCCAGGGAAGTCCATGTGCGGGTCTCTTCTCCGCCAATTATGTACCCTTGTTTTTACGGTATTGATACGTCGACCCGGGCAGAATTGATTGCGGCCAACTTATCGATTGAAGGGATCAGAAAATACATTGAGGCTGATAGCTTAGGTTATTTATCGCTCAGGAGCTTAGCCAAAGCTATTAACTTGCCTAGGGATCGGTTATGCATGGCGTGTCTTAATGGTGATTATCCAGTGAAGCTGCCAGAGAAATTAGAGAGCTTAAAGTTATTTTTTGAATAAGAAGGGGAGGTGAAAAAAATGGAAAATTGCAGTTCTTTCCCAAAATGCACTCAATGTGACAAGGGGCAAATGTTGCCGCTGTCTGATTTTTCCAATAATTCGGTTGCGATCAGATATAAAGCGTGGGCCTGTACCAACAGGGAGTGCCGTTTCTTTGTTGTCCTTAGAGGTGGAGATGTTTATTACGGTACCGCAACGTCAGAAGCAGCCAGATAAGTTTTAAGTTTAACTAGGAGGGTTGAGAGATATGGTTACCTATAAGCAGGCTGGGGTAGATGTTGATGCGGGCAATGAGGTGGTCAAGCGGATTAAAAAATTTGCCAAGGGGATTGGCTTTTTTGGCGGCTTGTATCCGCTGGGCAAAAATTATTTAGTGGGGGCGGCCGATGGGGTGGGAACAAAACTAAAAATTGCTTTTGCCATGAACCGCCATGATACAGTTGGGATCGATCTGGTGGCTATGAATGTTGATGACGTGGTTGTTTGCGGGGCTAAGCCGCTCTTTTTTCTTGATTACATTGGGGCGCAAAAGGTCCACCCGCCGCAGATAGAAAAAATTATCAGAGGGATTGCTCTTGGCTGTAAAAAAGCCGAGTGTCAGCTGCTTGGCGGTGAGACGGCTGAGCTGCCAGACATGTACCGAGATGGTGAGTATGATCTGGCTGGTTTTTGCGTGGGCCTGGTAGAGCGGGACAAGCTGATCATGGGAGCTAAGATCAGGAGCGGAGACAAGTTGATTGGCCTGGCCTCTTCTGGGCTGCACAGTAATGGCTATACCTTGGCCCGCAAGGTCTTGCTGGAAAAATCACGGCTTGACCTTAAGCAATATGTTGATGATCTTGATAAGACCTTGGGCGATGAACTGCTTACCCCGACCAAGATCTATACGCCAGCGATCCTTAAATTGATCAAACGTTTTAACATTAAAGGCATGGCGCATATTACTGGTGGCGGCCTGCCGGAAAACATTGCTCGGGTGCTGCCAAAAAACGTTCAAGTGGTGATTGATTTAAATTCCTGGAAACCCCAGACTATCTTTAGGTTGATCCAGCGTTTAGGCAAAGTTTCTCAAGATGAGATGTTCCGCACCTTTAATATGGGGATTGGCATGGTTGTAGTGGTGGCAGCAAAAGATGTTGATAAGGTCCTGGCTTTTCTCAAAAAACAGGGCGAAAAGGCCTTTATGATCGGTGATATTGAACGGGGAAAGCGGGAAGTAATTATTATTTAGCCCTCACCCCAGACAAGTTGAGTCTTTGCCCCCTCTTCTTTTGGGAGAGGGGTGATTTGCGAAGTGTAAATTATGATAAATATCGGAGTTTTGATCTCTGGCCGTGGTTCTAACTTGCAAGCAATTATTGAGGCTTGTGAGAATGGGGATATTTCAGCCAGGGTAGCTATTGTTATTTCTAATAAAGCAGAGGTCTATGGCCTTGAGCGGGCCAGGCAGCGCAATATCCCTACCGCGGTTTTAACTTCAGAAAAGGAAATTGTCCAAGAGCTAGAAAAATACGAAGTTGAGTTGGTTTGTTTGGCTGGCTACATGAAGATTGTTGGCGCAGCGCTCCTTAAAAAATATTTTGGTAAAATGATTAATATCCACCCCTCACTTTTGCCTTCGTTTCCCGGTCTGCACGGTCAAAAGCAAGCGTTGGATTATGGTGTTAAAGTTTCCGGAGTGACTGTTCACTTTGTTGATGAGGGGTGCGACACTGGCCCGATAATTTTGCAAGCCACGGTTCCTGTCTTAGATGATGACACAGAAGACACTTTATCTGCTAGAATACTTGAGCAAGAACACAAGCTTTATCCGCAAACGATTAAGCTGTTTGCACAGGGGAAGCTTCAATTGGTAGGGCGAAAGGTGTGTGTGTCTGCTTGAAATATTCAATCAGGCTAGGGTGTTCTCCGATTATTTTTTCTAATATTAGTTTTGCTTTGGCTTGTCCTTTTGCCAGTCTAGTTTGATCTTCTTCGGTGAAGCCGTAAAAGCTCCCTTTTTTAACCCATTCTTGTAGTTCTGGATGAAAGAGAGCAGTGAGAGCAGTAGCAAATATTTTTACATCTTCCTCTCTGCTTTCTCTTTTTAAATAAACAATGGCATTTCTATTTTGTTCTTCGGCTGCCTCTAGGATTTTTAAGGTGACAATTCCTTGGAAGGGATAAGAGAGCCCAGCATCTGTGAGGGTGTTGGTGTATTCATAGACATTTTCTAGCGACATGGTTTTGTACATCTGCTGCAAGATGCCAAATTCTGCTAGGTGGTGAGCGTAATTTGATGAGGTCTCTTCATTGCAGATTCGTTGCAATTTTCCCCCGTCTTTTTCATTAAGAGAGGCGCGCGCCCTTAAGAGATCTGCCAGGAGTACTGCTGCCTCAAGATTGTTCTCTTGAGCCAGCCGTAAAAGGCGCAAAAATAGTTGATCTGCCAAACCATTAAGATTGTTCTTATAGTAAAGATTTATTTTTCTAAAAATAGCTTTTGTCCTAATGAAATTAATCAGATCAGCTGCTGGTAGGGCGTCAATGGCTCGCTGACGCTCGGCGACCTCTAACTGGTAGAGAAAATCAAGCTCAGTATCATTACAGATTGTGGCAATAGTTGCTTGGTCTTTTTGCTCGATTAGCTCAATCAACCTTTGTTCAACCTTTTTTTTCATCGCGCGCAGCGCCGCAAAATGTGGGGCTTGGGTAGGTTTCCTTGGCTCATAGTTGTCAATCCAGGCTTTGGTTGCAAAATCATGGAGAGAGCTAGGAAGGACAAATGTCATTGCTTTTGCCAAAAGGCCGGTCTGGGCGCAGCAGACATACTCAGTAGCTCCGGGTTTTTCAAAAATTAGCTGCCCAAGACTAGCCTGGGCTTCAAGATCACTTTCTTTGGCTAGTGTTAAAAGTCTTTGGGTGATCTGCTCATCGTGTGGAGATAGCTGCTTTGTGCTGTCAGTAAGGGTGCTAAGGTGAGCTGTTTTTGAATAGGCCAAGAAGGTCTCTTTTGATAGGAGTGGAATGATTCTTGCCCAGAGCTCTTGATCTTCGCTGGTATTGGTAAAAGGGTTGAGCTGAGAATTGGTCACTATTTCTGCTAAGGCTTCTTGGGCGACCGCGTCACCTTCTTCAGCTAAACTTAAGAGCCTTTGGCCAACTGCTTGTTGGAGTTTAGGGATCGAAAATCTTTCCTTCCCAATACGATGTAGCGCTCCTACCTCGAGGCTTTTGACCAGCCTAATCACAACATCTTCTGGCAGACTGCTAGCAAGGATGCTGGCCGGGGCTTCAAGCTGGCGGACATATTCTGCCAGCCCAGCCCTAACTTCACTTTGGTTGCTTTCAGCTAGCTCTAAAATAGTTTCCAAAGATGTTCTGGGCAAATCACCCCTCCCCCTCATTGACCTAATCGTTTCCATTAGAGCATTTAAAACGTTTCTGATTCCTGCGGCTGGTAGGACAGTCAGGGTATTGGCCAGCACCCCGCATCTTGATAAATGCTCAAGATACTGAATTGACCATTGTCCGGCCCTCTCGCCCAGTCGTTCCTTGACCTTGGCACTCCCTTCTTCGGCTAGTTTGACCAGGCCTAAGGTTACTAAATCAGTTGGCCAGGTCAAACTTTCGCTGCGCATTGCTAGCTCGAGCGCTTGCAATTCAGCCAACAGTTTTTTTGGTAAGATCATGGGTCTTTTGTCTTGATCTTTTGGTGGATCAGAAAGGGCAGAAAGTCTCACCCTAAAAAGCCTTGATCCTGATGAGTCAAAAAAAGAGTCGAAAGTCGATCGTTTAAAAAGTTTTGCGTGGCTAGGTCACCGTCTTCTGCTAAAGTGACCAGCTGTTCAAAAACCTCGTCCAATGAGTGTTTAAGATCATTGCCATTAAAGACAAGGTCATCACGGCTGGCTAAGGCGAAAAGAGCTTCGAGGCTAAGGAGGCTAAGGAGGCTTAGCACACTTGCTAGCTGGCCACGCTGGCAGAATGATTCCATATCCGTGGCCTTTAATTGAGGGATACATTCATCTAGAAAGGTGCGGATTTTTTGGCTGTTGTGGGCAACTGCAATGAGCTTGTGAAAAACTTCTCTCTGCCTTTCATGAGTGGTTAAATGAGCTTGGTCGATGATCCTTGTTCGGAGTAATCTCGTTTTTAGCCATTGACGTGTTGCTTTGTTTTGCAGCAGTATTTCCAGAGCCTTGGTAGAGCCGCTCTCATAGATTTGTGCGAGAAAAAATATGCTATAATTACCGGAAATGGGAACAAAAGAAATTATAAGTAGAATTAGAAAACATCTTGCTTCCTTGAGAGAAGAATATAATGTGGCTAAGATTGGTGTTTTTGGGTCAACGGTTAGAGGAGGGCAGACAACCAAAAGTGACATTGATATCTTAATTGATTTTTCGCGGCCAATTGGTTTTTTTAAATTTATTCAGCTCGAGAATTTATTGAGCAAAATGCTTAATAAACGCGTAGACCTAGTTTCTCGGAAAGCTCTGAAGCCCGCCATCAAAAGAGGGATCCTTAAGGAGGTTGTCTTTGTCAATGGTTAGGGGGACAAAGCTTTATTTTGAGGATATTTTAAGCTCGATCAAGAAAATTGAGAGATATATAAAAAATGTTTCACTCTTGACCTTTCAAAAGGATGAAAAAACTATCGATGCGGTAGTTAGAAATCTGGAAATTATCGGAGAAGCTGCTAACAACATTCCTGAAAAAGTGAAAGCTGAGAGCAAAGATATTCCCTGGCAGCAGATTATCGGTATGCGCAATAAAGTTATCCATGAGTATTTTGGTGTTGATATTGATATGCTTTGGCAGACCTTAATTGCTGATATCCCTCAGCTTTTAAAGCAGATTAAAGCACTTAAAAAGAATAAATTGTCGTATTAATTTGGAAAAGAGGTAAAGTAAATGGCAAAAAAGAAAACTCAAAACTCAAAATTCAAAACTCAAAAATTAAAATCTAAAATTCAAAAATCAAAACCATACGCGCTTCTTTCGGTTTCTGATAAATCAGGGCTGGATAAGTTTGCCAAAGGGTTAAAAGAGCTTGGGTTTGAAATTGTCTCTTCTGGCGGCACAGCGGATTTTTTGACCAAAGCCAAAATTAAAGTTACTAAGGTCCAAAAGTTGACCAAGTATCCTCACATGCTGGATGGCCGGGTCAAAACCTTGCACCCAGTGATTCATGGCGCGATTTTAGCTGATCAAACAAACCCTAAGCACTTAAAAGAACTGGCAAAATACAAGATCAATCCTTTTCGGATTGTGGTCTGCAACCTTTATCCATTTGAAAAAGTGATCTCAAAAGCAGATTTTACCCATGAAGAGGCCATTGAAAATATTGATATTGGTGGGCCCTGCATGGTGCGGGCCGCGGCCAAAAACCACAAGAGCGTGGCGATTATTGTTGACCCTGCTGATTACAGCTTGGTCTTAGATGAGCTGAAAAATAATCAAGGGAAAATCCCGCCAGGGATGCGAGAGAGCTTGGCTAAAAAGGCTTTTGAGTACACTCGCTATTATGATTCCGTGATCGTTAAGTACCTCTACTCGCGCGGGGTGGCAGAAGAAACCTTGCCTGCTCAGGTTGAGCTCCAACTGGAAAAGATCCAGGACTTAAGATACGGCGAGAACCCGCATCAAAAAGCCGCGCTTTACCGCGAGGTTAAGATTGGTTCGTGGGCAATGGGCTCGCAAGTTACCCGGGCCAAACAGCTTGGGGGCAAAGAGCTCTCTTTTAATAATTACGTGGATATGGACGCTGCCTGGTCAGCGGCTAATGCTTTTGCTGACCCTACGATTGCTATTATTAAGCATACCAATCCTTGTGGTCTGGCTAGTGATGAGAGTTTGGTCGAAGCTTATAAAAAAGCCTATGCTGGTGATCCGGTCTCAGCCTTTGGCGGCATTGTGGCAGCCAACCGCCGCATTGATGAGGAGACCGCGATTGAGATCGCAAAACTTTTTGTCGAGGTGGTTATTGCTCCTGGCTATACTCCCAAGGCGCTTATGGTCCTTAAGGGGAAGAACAATTTGCGGATTATGGAGATGGGGGAGGGCTCGATCAATAAGCCTTTTACTGGTCTAGACATAAAACGGATCAGCGGTGGGCTGCTCTTGCAAGAGCCAGACCTAGCTCAGCTTGGGCTGGGCGAGATCAAGGTGGTCACAACAAAAGAGCCGACCTTAGAGCAGATGGAAGACCTTTTCTTTGCCTGGAACGTGGCCAAGTATGTTAAATCAAATACCATTGTTATTGCTAATAACAAGCAAGCAATTGGGATTGGCGCGGGTCAAATGAGCCGGATCGAGGCGGCTGGCCTAGCGATCCAGCGTTCGCGCACCGCGGTGAAGGGTGCGGTGCTGGCCTCTGATGCTTTCTTCCCATTTCCTGATGTTGTGGAATTTGCTGGCAAGCATGGCATTAGCGCTATTATTCAACCGGGTGGCTCCAAAAAAGATCAGGACTCAATTGATAAGGCTAATGAACTGGGGATTGCCATGGTCTTTACTGGCCGTAGGCATTTTAGACATTAAAAAAAGGGGGGGGTAATAATGACAAAATTAAACAGTCCCAGGTCCTATGCTCTAGGTTCTACGTCTACTATTGCAGGTCAAAAGTGTAAACGACATCGGACATCGGACTTGGGACCTCGTACATTACTCTGTTTGACATTTTTAATTTTTAATTTGACATTGGTTTTGGGTGTTTCGGCCTTAGCCTTTGACTTTGGCAGCAGCCCCGTTATCACCACTATTGGGACTGATGCGGAAAAAAGTACAGCGCTCTCGTCCCAAATTGGCGATCTAAGCTTGGGTTTCATAAAAGTTGGCAGTAAAGAGGTGACGAATCTTTCTTGGCGTCCTAATTTTAAGTTGGGGGTCTTGGGATTGGGTCTTGATATTAATTATGCTTTGGGCGAAGAGAAGCCAAACGGTTATGAAAATATTGTTTTGCGTTATGTTGAATATGATGATGGCAGCAGGGGGTTGCGTTATGGGATTATTGAGAGTTTAACTTGGGGCCATGGGTTATTGATCAAAAATTACACCAATTGGCTGGCTGGTCTAATTTTACTTAATAATGATCAACTGGCGCTTTTGGGTTATGCAACTTTACAAGAACGTTACGTGGTGCGTGGGCTTTGGTCGAAGACCGGGGTTATGGGCTTGCGGCTAGAAGAGAAAGTTAACCCTATGCTCAAGCTTGGTCAGACATATATTGTTGATAATGATGGGGTGATGCTCTCAGGGACAACTGAGGTGCAAAAGGTGGCTGGGGTAGGGCTCGATGCAACTGTCCCACTGCCGCTAAATTTTGAAGCCTTTGCTGAATGGGCGCAATTAGTCGGGCATGGCAGTGGTTTTAGCACAGGCCTTTCTTGGGCTTATGATTTATTGGTGGCAGACGCGTCATTTTTGGCAGCTTACCGGATGTTAGACAATGGTTTTGTGCCTGGGTACTTTGGTCAAGATTATGAGACCAACCCGATCAATTTAACTTCGGCTGAGGCGACTGGGAATATTAAAAATGGTTATGTAACTCAATTAGGGATTAATGCTCTGGGTTTGGCTGCCCTTAAAGTAGCTTATGAAAATTATAATGACAGTGATTCTGCCTCAGTTATGGCTGATCTCTTTGCCAAACTGCCACAGGATGTTGAGGTGACAGGCTATTATAAGCAGCCTAATTTTACTAACTTTCGCTCCTTATCTCTTGAGCAAGGGGCAATTATGGGGGGGTCGATTGCTTATCCAGTTAATCCATATACACGCGTAGTGGTCCACTATAAAAAGATTTACAACCCTGATACAGCTTCGGTTGAAGAGTCGCAGTATTATGAGTTGAGGTTTAGTTTCTAGGGGTTTGGGAATTTTGGGGACTGGGCGCTGGGGGCTAGGGGGGATTGCTTAAGTTTTTGTTTGTCTTCACATTGAAATTTTTCTCCCAAGGTGCTGATAAATATCTGGCTAGATTTTTTTAAGGAGGGCCAGATTATGAGCAGAGTTGGGAGTCCCCGTCGTCTGGATGCAACTGCAATTTTTACAATATTTTAAAGTCCAGGTTAGAGCAGTCGCGTTTGAGGGGGGAGAAACAGAAGCGTTTGCCTTAGCTTTGCTCAGAGATCGGTCGCGGGGGCAGAAGTAGGATTTTCCCAGCTTTTCTCTTTTTGAAATGAAATTGTTTAATGCGGCACGAGAGAAGCTTAGGCGGAGGTAGCTGTAAGCGCTACACGATGATTTACTTGTCTGTCAATCAACCACTCAGATTACTAAGGTCACCTGAGGCAATAACTAATCAAAAGATGAATAAAGGGCGAATTCACCCGCGGTTTTTGCGTTTGGACCATCCTTATGTTTCTGCGCAAATTTTATTGCAGTGGGGATTCCCAGAGGAGGTAGTTTTTGTAGTAGCCCATCATCATGGGAGTGCGGTTTGCCAAGATAAAATAGGAAAAAACGTTGCGGATAACTTGAATGGTTTTGACCTTCGTTATCTCGGCCAGGCTCCGCCCACCCCAATGGCGGCTTTACTTATGATTGCTGATAAGATTGAGGCTACACTTAATGGTTCACTTTATGGCAATGAATTAACCTCAACGGAGATTGAAGAGAAAATCACCCTTACCATTTCGGAGGTAATGAGGAGTTTACGTCGAGAGAAACAACTGGTTAATAGCGGACTCACTTTCCATGATCTAGAAGAGGTTGAAACAGCCTTTAAAAATGAATTGCTCCGTTTACACTCTTTACCTCGGCTGGCTTGACCGGTGGTGAAATTTTCCCCATGGTATTGTGATAAATATTTGTTATGCCAATTGTTTTTAGGGAAGTAACCCTATATCAGCCGCGTTATCCAATTGTAGATGCACATTCCCACGGGTTTGAGCATGAAAAACATTTTGTTGAGATGGCCAATCGATATGTCTCGCCCAGGGAGACCTTGCCCCTTTTTGGTGATGCTAGTGTCCAAGCCGCCAATGATACTATGGTGCGAGTGGGTATTTATTTGAGGATTCTTAAAAATCTGGCAGCTAAACCAACCTCTGTGCCAGCAGCTAATGACTTTGCCTTGAGGGTTGATTTGCAGTATCCAAACTTGGCGCCAACAGGGACCATCTATCTGGACTATGAACACAATGAAGCCGAGGTTGAGTGCCTGGCTGAGGCTGGGATCCGGGGGATTGCGTTAGATTCATGCTGGCAAGGATTTCACGTAAATGATCGAAGATTGGCTGATGTTTATCGCAAGATCTCTGCCTATCGCATGTTTGTTCTGATGCACGCCGGAGTTGATTCAAACGCCCCTCCCCGTGATGTTGAAACTTGGCCTGATCAAGTACTGGGAGCCAAGGATATGTTGCCTGACTCAATTGTAATTGCGGCCCACTTGGGGGCCAATATGAACCTTAAGCTAGCCAAAAACTATCGGGGAGTACAAGGTATCCTGCTTGACTTGGCCTGGCTGATGGAGTGCTGCCAAGGTTATGGCGTTTATTCAGTAATTACTTGGGAGGAGATTGCTGAAACTATTGACGTGGTTGGACCTGGAATGGTTATTTATTCCTCTGATTATCCGTGGGGTGACCCTGGCGCGCAGATAAGATTTTGGGAAGAGCACTTGCCAGACGAGGCTTGACGCAAAATTTCTCATGAAAATGCTAAGCAGCAATTAAAACTGGCAGCTTAAAATCCGATCATGACCACTTAGGTCTTTAATTATGTTTATTCTATTGTATTTTTTTGTTCCTTCAGCTAGTTTCCTGACCGCTTCTCCTTGGTTATAGCCTATTTCTATGAGTAAGTAGTGTGGTAGTGCCGTAGTACCGTAGTACGGGGCTTGGGTGATTAGTCTTTTGATATAAGTAAGCCCATCTGGCCCGCCGTCAAGGGCAGGGTGTGGTTCAAAATCTTTAACATCAGGCTCAAGCTTTGCTATTTCAGATGTTGGGATATAGGGCGGGTTAGAGACGATCAGATCAAACTTTTTCGTTAAGCCAGTTAGCAAATCTCCTTGCTTAAATTCACAGCGATCCTGAACCTGGTGAAATTCTGCGTTCCTTTGAGAGATCTTAAGGGCTTTGGCTGAAGAATCAATTCCAATTACCTGAACATTTGGTAAATATTTGGCTAGGCTGACTGCGATACAGCCAGAGCCAGTGCCGATATCCGCAATTCGATATTCGATATTCGATAGCCGTAATAATTTTATTGTTGCCTCAACTAGCAGCTCTGTCTCTGGGCGGGGGATGAGGACGTTTTGGCCAATATAGAACTCTAGTCCCATAAAGGGTTGGTTCTTGACCAAGTAGGCAATTGGTTCATGGTTTAAGCGACGCTTGATCAGTTCGTTGTAATGCTTTTGTTCGCTTGGGGTTAATGCTCTTTTCGGATGACTAAAAAGTTTGGCGCGCTCGATCTTTAAAACATGGCAGAGGATGACCTCTTTTTCAAATTGGGGAACAACCATTATAATTTTTTGAGCTTGGCTGCGCGGTCAGCGTCAATTAAGGCTTCGATGGCCTCGTTAATGTCACCGTCAAGAAAATCATTTAAGCGGTAGATGGTAAAACCAATCCGATGATCAGTGATGCGGCCCTGGGGAAAATTATAGGTCCTGATCTTTTCTGATCGGTCACCAGTGCCGACCATGATCTTGCGGGTTTCTGACCTTTCTTTCCTGGCTTTTTCTTCGGCTTGTTCTAGCAGCTTTGTCTTTAAGAGTTTCATGGCCTTGACCCTGTTTTGCAACTGGGAGCGCTCTTCTTGGCAAGCGACTACTAGCCCTGTTGGCAGGTGGGTAATTCTAATGGCCGAGCTGACCTTGTTGACGTTTTGGCCGCCTGGTCCGCCAGCCCGGTAGGTGTCAACCCGAAGGTCACTCTGATCAATTTTTACGTCAACATCTTCAGCCTCTGGCATAACCACGACTGTGGCTGCCGAAGTGTGTACCCTGCCGTTGCTTTCTGTGGCTGGGACCCGCTGGACACGGTGAGTCCCGCCTTCATATTTTAAACGGCTATAAGCGCCATGGCCGATAAGATTAAAGGTAACCTCTTTGTAGCCGCCCAGGCCAGTGGGGCTGGAGCTGATTATTTCAGTTTTCCAGCCAGAACGTTCGGCAAAGCGCAAGTACATGCGCAGGAGCTCTCCGGCAAACAAAGCTGCTTCCTCACCGCCGGTGCCAGCCCTGATCTCCATAATAATGTTTTTGTCATCAAATGGGTCTTTGGGTAAAAGCAAGATCTTTATCTTTTTGGCCAGTTGGGCTTCTTTGGCCTCTAGTTTTTCCAGCTCAATTTTGGCCATTTCTTGCATTTCTGAATCGTTTAAAAGGGCCTTTGTTTCCTTAATTTCTTGGAAAACCTTGAGGTATGCTTGGCCTTTCTCATAAATTCCCTTTAAATCACCCAGTTCTTTGGAATAGCTTTGGAATTTCTCGCGGTCTGAGATGATCACGGGGTCAGAGAGAAGTTTTTCTAGTTCCTTGTAGCGATCAATAGGCGTAGCTAGTTTTTTCTCCAGCATTAAACTAGGCTACTTTTTGGCTTTAGCTTTGGCTTTGGTGGTTTTGGTTGCGGTTTTCTTCTTTTTAACGGTTTTCTTGGGCTTGCGCAGGGTGACATTAGCATAGCGCTTCCTGAATTTTTCAACTCGGCCTTCGCTATCGATCAATTTTTGTTTGCCGGTAAAGAGCGGGTGGCAGGCGGAACAAATGTCAACGTGCAGTTTTTCTTTGGTTGAACCAATGTCAAAAACAGCGCCACAAGCGCAATGGGCTGTGGTGGCATAATATTTGGGATGGATCTTTTCTTTCATAATGTATTTATTTTAGCACAGGCCTGGGGATTTGTCCACGGGCTGTGATCATAATAATATCGGTGTAGGCGTACAATTTAGCTGGATTAAAGACCTGGCAGGGCAGGCAAAGGATGAGGCCAAGGCAGAGGGCTAGCCGATAAAGATGAAAGGTCAATTCGCCGTAATGTTTGCGGCAAAAGTAAAGCCCGCCGCGAAAGCCTTCGATAAAAAGTTTAGGGTTGAATTTACGCTTGCTGCTGTAACCACCATAATGCACGATCTCGGCGGCTGGGACAAAATAAATTTTCCAGCCAGCCCTGCGGATCGAAAGACACCAATCTAGATCATCATTGTAGAAAAAAAGATTTTCATCCATTAGGCCGACTTGTGAGAGTACCTCTTTTCTGACCATGAGGGCAGCGCCAATTACAAAGTCGACGCTTGTTGGTACTTTGGCTCGCCAAAACTTTTTCCCCAAAAGCCCTCCTTGATGCTGAAGCGTGCCATTGGTATTTAAAAGCTTAGGACCGCAAGCCCCGGCAGATGGGGTTTGATCCATAAATTGGACAAGTTTGTTAAGTGCCCCAGCTTTGACAAGGGTGTCGTCGTTGAGTAGCATAATGTAGCGTCCGTGAGCGATCTTGAGCCCCAGATTGCTGGCTTTGATAAAACCCAAATTAGAATCATTCTCAATTAGTTTAACTTCGGGAAACTCTGTTTTAATCAGGGTTTGCGAGCCATCGCTTGAAGCGTTATCTGAGACTATTATTTCAAGATTAAGCTGTTGCGGGCGATGGTAGATGGAGTGCAGACACTCTTTGAGTAGTTTTTTGTTATTGGTGTTAACGATAATGATGGATAGGTCTTTCATGTTTAAGGATGACCTTCGTTTTCTTTATAATCATCAAACCGCAACATCTTATAGTGGCTGATATAATCTTCGATCAAATTAAGTTGATAATTAATTTCTGTCACTGTTGAAAAATGTTCTGCGGCTTGTTGCCTAATGGTTGTGTTATCTTCGCCAAAATAGAGAACGCTTTCGCCTTTTTTAAGGTCAGGGATGCCCCAAAGCTCATACTGTTTTTCTCCCCACAGCGAGCCAGGCTTCATAAAGCCGGTCGCCAGATAAATTGGTCTTTGAGTGTAAAATTCAAGTAAAGAGGCCGCGACATTGGTCCTGGCAAAAATCTTTGTTCCTGACGGCAAGGCTTGGGCCAGCTGTTGGTTCTGATGATAAGCTGATTGGGAGCTTAAAATTGCTGGGGAGATCCAAAACAGAATGCTGATGATTAAAAGCAAAAAAACAATGACTGCGGTAAAGAATTTTCTCAAGCGCTTTTGGCTTTCCCAGAGATAAGCAATAGTTAGTGGAATGGCGGCAATGTAGCCGACCGAGGGCCAATGTGCCCAGACCTTAATCTTAACAGCGGCTAGCAAAAAGACCAAGAGTGGCACAGCTGAAAAATAGACGAACACCCTGGTGAGCGGGCCGCGTTTTAAACCAAACCGCCAGGCGCCCCAAAGGGCAAAACAAAAGAAAGGTGTGAAATGCACCAGCTGGTCCCCAATAAAGGCTGGAAAATTTGTGCCGAGGGTGTCTGATGTGGTCTTAGCCGCGTGAAAAGCAAAAGAGGCGAATTGATGTTGGGCATTCCAGATCAAAACTGGGCTAAAAACCAAAAGCGATAGTAAAAATGCCAGGTAGGGTTGCCGGCTCTTGAACCAGGGCCTTTGCTCAGGAGTGGTAATGGTAAAAAGAAAAAGGCTTGGCCAGAAAAGCAGCATGGTGTATTTGCTAAGACAGCCCAGGCCAACGAGCAGTCCCAGTAGATACCAGAGCTGCAAGTTTTGAGATTTAATAATTTTGATAAGCACCAGCAAGCTGGCGCACCAGAAAAATGTCAAGGGCAGCTCCACAAACATGGTTAGCCAAATGATCAAGAAATGTGGAATAATCTGAAAAAAGACCGCGGACCAGAAAGCGATTTCTTTATTAAAGATCTCTTTAGCGATAAAAAAGATAAACAGACTGACAGCAGTAGCGATGAGCAGTGTGCCTAACCGTAAACCGATCAAGCTGGACGTGCCGCCGGTCAAGAGAAAACTTAAATAAGCAACCATGGGTGGATGGTCTACATAAGAGAGGGCGAGGTGTTTTGACCAGAGCCAATAATAAGACTCGTCTGCAGTAATAGGGAAGAGCAAGCTAAGCAAGAGCCGGAGCAGGGCAAAGCCAGCCAAGGTAATAATTAGTTTTTGGGTCATTATGGCAATTCTCCTCCCTTATAGCCAAAACAGTGGTAGATTTCAGTCTTGCTGGGAATTTCCGCGTCTTTGGTGAAAATTCTTTTTTGGGGATCTTTTGTCACCTGCTGAAAAAGCAAAATAAGCTGATCATAAACTTCCTTTTCGTTAAGCGCAAAATAAAGGGCATTGTCGCCATTTTTAAGGGCTGGCTTTCCCCAGAGATCAAATTGCCTTAGCCTGCCAGGCGCCATTTGGACAGTGACGTGACCGTGAAACGCCACTAGACCGGCTAGCCCTAAATTATTGGCTAGATAAAAAGTGTACCCATTTTTGGGCGTAGCATTTTTGATGAATTCCGGTAGTTTTTGATTGATAGTAAATTCTTGGCCAATTAGTTCTGGTGGGGTGGGGAAGAAAAACAAATAGTAGCCCAGAGCTAGGCTGTTGAGCAATAATGCAAAGAATAAGGTTAAACCGACCAGCCACGTTCGCGTTTTGCCTGACAGCTGCCCGAGCAAAAGGACTGCTGGCAGATAAGCAGCCGCAGGCCAATGCCCGCCCACCGTCATCAGTGGAGCAAGGGCCAGAAAAACCAGCAAGACTGGCAGAGAAAAAGCAGCCAGTAAAGTTGTTCGCGGATCAAATTTCCTTAATTGCCAGAGCAGATAAAAAACCGCGCCAAAAACAATTGGCGTGTATAGGGCTGTTTCCAGAGCAATAAAAGAGAGGAGATTTTGCAGATAGTTTGGTGTGCCTCCCATCTTGCCTGACCAGTAAAACAAAGGGACAAAGCCTTGCTTTAAGTTCCAGATAATGACTGGTGAAAAAATGGCCAAGGCGAGCAGGGCGGCCGCATAAGGTTGAAGTTTAGACAACCAAAAGCGTTGTTCTTTATTTAGGATAAGGTAGAGCCCAACTGCTGGGAAAAACAAGAGCATAACATAATCACTCAAAAGGCCAAGGCCAACAGTTGTCCCTAGGGCCAACCAGAGCCAGGGTTGGCTGGTCTTAATAAGGCGGCAAAAAAGATAAAGGCTTAGTGCCCAGTAAAAGAGAAAGGGTTGTTGGGGGACTAAGAAAAGGCTGCCGCCAAAGAAAATTGGCAGGAGATTGAAAATAACTGCTGATATTATTCCGGCTTGCTGGCTAAAAAGCTCTTGCCCGATCTTGTAGACCAGCCAGGTGGTTAGCGTGACTAAAAGAATTGCACCCAGTCTGATAGCTAGTTCTGTATTGCCGAACAATAAGGTTAAGCCTTTTATGTAGTAAGCGATCATCGGGGGATGGTCGACATAGCTTAGATCTAAATGTTTTGACCAGAGCCAATAAAAGGCCTCGTCGCCGATCAGGGGAAGATAGCGCGCCAGACAAATCTTGAAAATATTTAGGACTATTAGAAAAACAGCAAAATGCATATTAATCTAAAATTATATCACGCAAAAAATGAAATTTTTTGTCTTTTTGTCTGATAGATCATATAGAGAGTTCCAAAAAATTTGATTTTCTTTGCTTGTCGACGAGACGTCGAGCCTGAGAGGCTTGGCTACGCGGGCAAAAGGCCAATTATTCTGAGCTTTCGTATAGAGGAGATAAAGCATGACACTAGGCGATACCAGAAACATTACCAGTTCATATCAGCAGCAAGTAGCTGGTTTAGAGCGATTAGCCCACCAAGCTAAAGCCCTGGGAATTCTAAGACAGGCACAGGCGGTTTTAGCCCCTCCCAGTATGACTCCAATTTTTACTGGTTTTTTTTCACTCAGGATCAAAAAAGTTGACCTTGCTGGTTTTCTTACAGGGTTGGAGAGCACTAGGATTTCGCTGGCGCTAGCTGATCGGGCCTTACTGGATATAACTGAACTGTTTAGACGTTTGAGTAATGGGCCAGATTCAAGAGATCAGATACTTGCTGAGCTTGATTTTGGCGAGTTTTTGGTCGAACTGAGTAATGGTTCTACTGTGGCCGAACTCCTGTTGCAAGATTGGCAAGTTGAGCTTAAAGCTCCTTTTTTAGGGAGACCCCTTTTGTCTTACTCGAGTGCTGAGAATGTAACCATCGAGACATTGTTAGGTGATGATATATTAGGTTTAGACAAGAGTGATCCGGTTGCTAGGGTTGATCTATCCTGGCCATATCCTTGTTTTGTGGCCCAATATCTTATCCCAGATGTTCTAGGGGCTAAGGCTGTTAAGCGTTATGGGCCAAACAAAGTGACTGGGCTCCAATCAGCCAGAGATGTATTTATTAGGGCTAATACTTTAGGATTATCTTTTTTTCTTGAGACTTTTGAGGTGTTCGGTCGTTTGTTAAGTGCTTTGCTGAGACAGTGCCTTGAGATAAAACTAGGTGTACCGAAAAAGAGCGTTTAGCCCTCACTCTCTAACCTCAAAAGTGATAAAATAATTAGGCATGCGGATATTAATTACTAAATTAGGGGCGATAGGGGATGTTATTAGGACGACCTCAATTCTTAAAGGGCTGAGAGAGAAATATCAGCCAGTCGAGCTTGATTGGCTAACCTCTCTGGCGGCTAAATCAGTTCTTTTAAATAATCATTTGATTGACCACCTTTATACTTGGGAGGAGCGGGATACCCTTTCTTCTTATGATTTGGTCATTGGCTTAGAGGATGAACTTGAGATTTGTGAATTGGTTCACAAACTTGGGCAGGGAAAAATTCTCGGGGCTTTTGCCAAAGATGGGGAAGGCACCTACACACCTTCGGCCTGGTTTGATATGTCGGTAATCTCAAAATTTGGGCTGACGAGGGCTAATGAGCTTAAGAAGCTGAACAAGAAGACCTTTCAGCAGCATATGGGGGAGCTATTAGGGGTGAGGTGTGGGGAGTATGTTTTTGAGTTGATGGAGGAGGAACGGGAGTATGGGAGGAAGGGGATTAGGGATTTGGGCTTAGGGGCTAGGGAGAAAATTATTGGGATTAATACCGGGGCTGGAAAGCGCTGGCCACTGAAAGCGCTTACAATTGAAAAGACGATTGAGATTGTGAAACGATTCACTAATGAACTGGGGTTGGTTTCCCTGATCTTGGGTGGGGAAGAGGAACAAGAGCGCAACAAGATTATTGCCAAAGAAACAGGAATGCCTAGTGCTGGTGTCCACCCCCTGCGTTATTTTGCGGCCATTATTGATCAAACCCAAGCGCTGCTTTCATCTGATAGCCTAGCCTTGCACTTTGGCCTAGCCCTTAAAAAACCGGTCGTGGCCTTTTTTGGGCCGACCTCGTCAACTGAGATTGAACTTTATGGGTGCGGCATCAAGGTTTTGCCAAAACTTGATTGTTTGACTTGTTATCAAAAAAAGTGCAATCAAAAGAGTAATTGCCTGGATAGTTTGGCTGTTGACGAGATTGTGGAGGGGGTTAAATGCAGCATCTAGGCTTAATGATGACCTGTAATGAAGAGGATTGTATTGAAGAGGTTATGAATGAGCATACCAAATATTTTGACAAGATTTTGGTAATTGATGGTTCAACAGACAAGACCGAAAAAATAATCCGCAGCTTTGACGCGGTTAAGTTTTTCATGAAGGATAGCGAGGTCATTGATCAAATGCCTGGGCGAGTGATTTTTGATGGTATTCGTAAGTTTATCTTAGAAAAAGCCCAGGAAATGTATGGTTATGATGGTTGGATTACCTTGCTTCATGGGGACGAGATTTTCTACGATAACCCGATTGAGATCGCTGAAAAAGCAGAAAAAGCTGGAGTAGAAAAGGTCAACTGGTATGCGATGAATTTCTTTTTGCATACTTCTGATCTGAACCGCGACCTTGAATCAATCAAATCAGTCCAAGAACGGCTCCCTTGGTATTCTCCTGGGGCGCTGGAGATCAGGCAGTATAAGCACAAAAAAGGGATCTATTATAATTTGGGGCAGGGGGGGAAGGTTTTGGCCGAAGGGGTGGGGTGGCAGGCTTATAAATATTTTCCAATTTACAAACATTATCCTTACCGCTCAGCTGCGCAGATCCTCAAAAAAAAGAGGCAAAACGAACAGACTGGTTTTTCTTGCAGCTATCAACAGGTGGCTGAGGCTAAAGATTGTTTTCATAATGTGTTGCCTGGCTTTAAGGTTGCTCGCAGGTTTGATGGCTCGTTCCATGAGTTTGAGATCAAAAATCAGGGGTCAATGTTTTGGCGTTGGCTTCGGGCCTACCGCTATCAACCAATTAAGATTGGTAATCCCTTTGATGGCTTAGGGGATCAGCTTAAACAATTGTTTGTAGCAAAAAAATAATAGTTTTGATAATCGCATAAAGCAACGCTAAGATAATCCCTGCCTGCAACACATCTAAGAACATTAAGATTGGGACTTGCCAGAAACCATAATGTTTCTTAAAGAAATAATTGCGGCTCTGGCGCCAAATGTACGCTCCCCGCAGACTTTGCCGTAATCCCTTCCATTGGCCAAACGCTTGCCCGCCATAGTGAATGATCTCTGCCTCTGGTAAAAAATAAATTTTCCAGCCAGCTTGCTTGATCCGATAACAAAGGTCAACTTCGTCGTACCAAAAAATAATTGTTTCATCAAAAGCCCCGATCTTATCTAGTAGCTCTTTTCTCACTAATAGGGCGGCGCCCATTGGTTGGTCGACTTCTCTTAATTCATTGTGCTGCCACCACGACATCATGTATTTGCCAAAGAGTTTTGTTTTGGTAAAAATAGCATCGAGGAACAAGGTGTTATAGAGTTGGGTTTCAATGGTTGGAAAGGCTCGGCAAGAGAGTTGGAGCGAGCTGTCAGGGTTGAGCAGCCGCGGGCCCAGGCCGCCGCAATCAGCTTGTTTTTCCAGAAAAGCGATCATTTTGCTTAGAGCAGCAGGCTTGATAACTGTATCAGGGTTGAGAAAAAGGACGTATTTGCCAGTTGCTTGTTTAAAAGCTCGATTGTTTCCCTTGGTGAATCCCAGGTTGCTTTCATTTTGCAAATATTTTACTTGGGGGAATTCCGTGGTGACCATTTTAGCGGTGCCGTCGCTTGAGAGATTGTCCGAAACAAAAACTTCTAGCTCTAAATTATCTTGGTTTTGAAAGATTGAGGCTAAGCAATCCCTAAGCAGTTTTTCTACATTCCAACTGACGATAATTATTGATAGGTCAAGCATTGGCTAAGGCCTCTTTTATTCCGCTTAAATAATAGTATTGTTCCAAAATATGCCTGGCGAAGTCAGATTTTTCTGCTTTGACCTCAATAAATTTAAGCAACTTGGGTAATCTTTGAATCAAGGAATGGAGCCCCATGGCCAGAGGGTTCATGCCGACAAAGAGCTTGATTTGCATGTTTGGATGTCGGCGATAAAAAACTGCGGCTGATTTGCCCATCTTAAACATGATAGTAAGAAAATCTTTTTTGGAGACAGGGTGGAGGTGATGGTTTAAGGCGTGAGGGAGAAAGCGAAGTTTTACCCCCATTTTGTTGAGTCGATAACCAAGCTCAATATCTTCCCAGCCATATTCCTTGAAGCTTTCATCAAATAGGCCAGCTTTAAAAATCAGCTCTTTAGAAATCGATAAGTTGCCAGTTAGAAAATATGACCAAGGGATTTTTTGCCAAGGTTTAAATTTGGTTGGGAGCTCAGTATCAGTTAGGTCTTCACGCCGCAGGCGAATTGTTTGGCCGGCAAAAGCAGTGTTGGGATATTTAACCTTGGCAGCCAAATGCTCAGCCAGCCAATTGGGCTCACAAGGGATATCAGCGTCAGTAAAAACAATTGTTTCGCCTTGGGCCACCCGCAGGGCGTTATTTCTGGCCTTGACTTTCCCTTTGTTTTCTTGGCGAAAATAATTGAGGTGGCAGGGGGCTTTTAGCCCGTTAACCATCTCCTTGGTCCCATCGTTTGACAGGCTGTCAACTAAGACGATCTCAAATTGGTCAGCTGGATAGGTTTGAGCAAAGAGAGACTCCAGCGTCTTTTTGAGAAGCTCACGCTGGTTTAAGGTGCCAATTATAATGCTAGCTGTGATCATGTTCTTAAAATAGTGATTGCTGAAATGTTCTGCGATAGAGCGCCAGCAAATCTTGTCCTTCTTTATAGCCTTTAACTATTATTGTTGCATTAGTAGTGTATATGCCAGAGAGCCAGTTAGCAAGCTTGGTTGTTAGGTAAGCTTTTTGGCCTAAATGGTGCAGGATCAGAATATTTTCAGTTTCAATGGTTTTAAGCAGCTGGTGCAGTGAGGTTTGCTTGGCATTTTGCTTGACCGCGTGATAACCTTGTTGCTTTAAATGGTTTTCTAGTGATTCAGCTTGGGCTTGGTTTTTGTCGTCATAAATGATCAAGGTATTGAAAGATAGTTTTTGCCAATCAAGCACGCGATGGGATTCTCCAGCTTGAAGCTTTTTAGCCGCATTAACAACGTCGGCTGCAGAGATTGTTTCTGTACAATACTTTTCTTGGCACCTGCCGGCATCGCAAAAGATCGGGCACCTGGCTTGCGGGTGGGCATAGAGGATAATGTGGGGTGATTTATAGGTAGCCCAGCGCACTGGTTTGACGTTTTTAGCTAAAATTATCAAGACCACTGGAGTGCCAACTGCGCCGGCAATATGGGTGGGTCCGGTATCTGCCCCAATATAGATGTTGAGCCGTTTGATGAGGGCCATCATCTCAGGAATAGTGGTCTGGTTGATCAGGTTAAGCGGTGGGTGTTGGCAGAGCTTAATGATTTTTTGGCCAGAGGCTTGCTCCTTTGGCCCGCCGGTTAAAATGACCTTAGCGCTAAGCTGGTCAGCAAGCTGATCAATGACTGCTGCGTATTTTTCCGCGTCCCAAGACCTTGACGAAGTGCAGCCAGGGTGGACCCCGATTAAATAATCATTATCCAAAACACCTAGGGCAGCCAATCTCTGTCTAAATTTAGTGATTGTTGCTTCAGGTACGGGCATGTTTAATTTTGGGATTTCAGCTTTTAGGCCAACGCTCTCTAAAAGATCTAAATGGAGCTCAACAATGTGCTTGGTGTAATCTTTGTACTTGATGATTTTACCGCAGTTGTAAAATAGACCGAGCAGCAATCTTGATTTGTCTCCTAAACGATAGGGGATTCTGGCTAAGTATTGCAGCAGGGTGTGTTTGATGTTAAAACTATAAAAATCAATTGAGAGGTCAAACTTTTTCGCCCTGATCTCAGCCACATATTTTAAAAAGGCAGGGAGACTCTTTGCTTGTCCACCTTTGATCTTATCGATAATAATTTCATCAATATCTGGATGGTGAGCCATGACCTCAGCGGTGTATTGTTGCAGGAGAAGGGCAATCTTTGCCGCTGGAAAGGCTTTTCTAATTGCGGCAATGGCTGGGGTGATCAAGACCAGATCGCCAATCGCGTCTGGCCTAACAATTAATATTTTCTTAATTTTATCTTTGGGTAATTTCATCTTAAAACAACTCGCTTAGCGGCCGAGATTTAACGTTGGTTTTTTTTGGGGCAAAAGTTTCAGCTGCCCCGACAGCTAACCCCCTTTTTTTAGATTCAGTTTTGAATTTTTGCCAACGATTCCCTCGGGCCAGCAGCTCGGCCTCTGATTTTAGGTTGCCCCAGTGGATCATTTTGATCTCTCTTTTAATTCTACACCATTGCCAGCCTTGATCAGTGCCAAAAAAACCAGGGTGGATAGGTTTACCTTTGTAAGCTGGCCGCTCGTGGACCTTATAAATGTAGCTGATCTCTGGCAGGTTGCGAAAAAGCCGCAGCTGCAGGTCCGCGTTAGGCTGGCCAATAAAATGGTCTGGGTCAGGAAAAAGCGCGACGCGGGGAAAACTAAAAGCAACAGTTGATTGGTCGTGAATAATCTTATCAATCACTGCTGGGCTGTTAGGGGAGAGGGTTTCATCAGCATCTAGGGCTAAGATCCAATCACCGCGGCAATGTTTCTTGGCAAGATTTCTTTGTTCGGCAAAAGAATCGCCCATTGGCTGCTCGATCAATTTAAGATTAAAGTGACTGCCATATTTATTTACAAAAGTTTTAGTTTGGTCAGTTGAACCGCCATCAACCACCACCACCTCAAAGGGGTTGTAATTTTTGAGGTGATCAAACCATTGTTTGATTAAATTTTCCTCGTCTAAAACAATGAGCATGATCGAGAGCTTTTGAGGCGTATTTTCGTAGTGCTTAAAGAGCATAGCCTTATTGGCCCCTGACCAAAGTTTCATAGTAGTTTATTAAATCTTGGCTCGATATTGATTTTGGTAAACCTGTGGCTATAACCAGGTCAGTTTTGTAGTATTTTTTAAGCAGGAACAACCTTAGGCGAACAAAAAGAGAGGGCTGGCCAATCAAGTGCAGGAGATTAACTTTTTCTTGGTTAAAAAGCTTGATCAAGGTAGAGAGGTGAGTGTTTTGCCGGACCAATAAAGCTTTATAGCCGTCTTGCTTTAAGCAGTTGGTAATATCTTTGGCCTCCTTGCTAGAGTTATTGTGCCAAAGGACAATTGAGTAAGATAATTTTTGCCAAGCTGCTCTGATTTCAGGCTTGTTTTTTAAACCCTGGTGATTAAGAAGTTTTTGGGCTGCGGTGTATACCTCTGCTGGTGTTACATCTTCCTGGCAGAGGTCAAGCTGGCAAGAGGGGGCTGAGCATCTTTTGGGGCAGGGGCTTGTCCCTCTTTTTAAAATTATTTGTTCGGTTTCCCATGGGCCCCACTGGGTGGGGAGCTGGCTTTTAGAGAGAAAGATGGCCAGGGTAGGGACCTTAAGGGCGGCTCCTAAATGCATGGGGCCACTGTCAAAGCAGATGTGGAGCTGACAGAGCCGCAAAATTGAGATCAGCTGGCCAACATCACTTTGGCCAACCAGATTGATTACTTGTTCTTTGGAAAATTGCTGACTAATGGTTTGGGCTTGGCCAGCAAATTCTTGTCCGCCTAAAAGCAGCACTCTAACTTTTGGCTCTGCCAGCAGGAGTTTAATTAATTCAATTTGCCGCTCTGGCCGCCAGTATTTATTGGCCCCGCTCGTACCCAGGGAGAAAGCAATTAAAACATCATTGGTGTTAAAGTTATGGTCTGCTGAAATTTGCTCGATAAAGGCGTGGTCCTTAAAATTTATAGTTGGCGAGATGATTGTTTCGCAATTTGGACAAACAGGCCGCAGCAATTGCAAATTAAGCTCAAGGTAATGATAGTTAAAATGATAGAACTTTCTCTTAAGGCCAAGGTTAAATGTCCAGCCAGCGCGATAGGTCAGCTTGTCTCCAATCCGCCAGGGGATCCCTGCTAGCCAGCCCAGATAAGCGTGGGTTTCATTGCCCCAGGTCAGGACAGATAAGTCAAATTTTTTAGCTTTGATCTGGCGGGCGAAATTTAATAGCTTAAAGATGTTACTGCTTGGTTGGTTTTTCTTTTGAGCGTCAAGCTCGTCAATTATTATTTCGTCAATCAAGGGATTGCCAGCAAAGATTGGTTGGCTTAGCTGGCGGCACATGACAGTTAAATGGGCCAGGGGAAAGACTTGCTTTAGCTGGGAAATCAGTGGCAGAGCCATAACATCGTCGCCCAGGCCATGATTTCTGCCAAGTAGGATCCTTTTAATTTCTGGTCTGGGGTATTTGGTCATCCCAGCTTAAGTTTAGCAAAATATGGTAAAATAATAAACCAAAAGCATGACTAAACCACTTTTAACAATTGGGATCCCAACATATAAACGGCCAGAGTGCCTTGGCCCACTCTTAGCCGAGATCATGCCAGCTTGTGAGGCGCGTGGGATTGAGGTTTTGGTCAGTAGCAATTCTCAGGATGCGGCCACGAAACAAATCCTCGCCAAATTTGCCGAGTACCGTTATTTTCAAGGAGTGATCAATCAGGAAAACCTTGGTTTTGACGGTAATATTCTAGCTTTGCTAAAAAAGGCCCAGGGTTCTTTTCTTTGGCTTCTAAGTGATGATGACGTCCTAGATATCTCTCGGCTTGATGCGCTCCTTAATTTAATCACGGCGCAGCCTGAGGTTGGCCTTTTCTATCTTAATTATAAATATCTTGATGGCCAGGGATATCCCGCAATCAGGGGCCAGGAGTTGAAATATTCATTAAATAGCCAGCAAAAATATCTGGACACGATCTTGCATAAAGGGACGCTGATCTCAACTAACATTGTTAATCTGAATTATTATCGGGCCATCACAATCAATCCAGATTGTCTTGGTGAGGGGTGGATCCATCTGCATATTTTTTTGAACTTAGCCAATTATTTGGCCAGCCAAGGGGTTAAGAACATTACAGTTACAGATATTCTTGTCCAGCAGCAAACTGGCAAGGCGCACCACACTATGCCAGAGTTTGCAGACTTGTTTATTACTAAATTTCTCTTAACATTAGAGCGCTCAACCCATGATAATCTTGACCTGGAAAAATTCAAAGAGAATTTTTTTAAGTTAAACATAAAAGCCAGGTTGTTTTGTTTGGGGGAGGGGCTGGACTACGCAAGCTTCTGCCGGGTTTTTAGGCTGGTGCTACGACATTTTCCTCTCAGCCCGTTGGATAAAGTACATTTTTTCTTGGCCAATATTGGCTTGCGCGGGCTCGTTCATTTGATGTCACTCTTTGGCCGTCGCCAACAAGCAGGATAATTTTACTTGTTTTTTGCTCGCCGTGATTTTAAGAGCAGATAATATTTTTTTTCAGCCACCAGCTTAAAGTTTGGGTCAGCCATGACTTTATCAAACCATATTTGATATTCTTTTTGTGCAATTGGGGCGCGTGGGACCTCGCCGATAAAAGTAAATTCTAAGAGCTTGGCATAATTCTTTTCTTTGAGCAATTGCTTGATCACAGGCGTGTAATCGCCCTCAAGCGGCCAAGTTGGGTCAAGTTTACATAAAATAAGGTAGTCTGATTGCTCATAATTTTTGGGGAAGATCCAAATATTTTTGCGATGAGCTAGATGGGGATAGAGATTTCCTAAGGCTGAAATTGCCGCATCTTTAGGGACCAGGGGGAGTAGTGCCTGGCCGTCCCTAACAGCTGGAGTGACGGTAGTGTAGCGGAAGAAAAAGCCCAAGAAGAAGTAAAGCATTGATAGGACCAGACAAAAGATCATTGTTCGCCGGATCAGTTTTAAAATGCGTTCTTTGGCGCTTGGCTCCTGTATGGTCTGAAGCAGCTTTTCCAGCCCCAAAATAGCGGACATGAAGACAAAAGGAATTGTGGCTGATGGGTAGCGCGTGCCGAGCTGGTACATGTCGCTGTAGGTACTTAAGAGGTTTTGGGCCAAGGCTGGAATAGCTGGGATAAGGGCCGAGGGTGCCAAGAAAGAGAGAAAGGCCACTGGCAAAAAAAGCCCCACTAGGTAAAGTATTTTGTCGGTAATAAGGATGTGCTTAAAAACAAAAAAAGGCCTAGTGAACAAGGTTTTTAAGGCTGCAGCTGTAGAAGTGCCCAGATACGCGTAGCGTTCAAAATAAGTGTAATTTGTTCCCTTAAAATAAGGAATAATTATTTGTAGGTCGATGACAAACAGTGCAAGGCCGCCGAGCAAAAGCGAGCTGCCAAGCAGTTTGGGTTTTTTCTTCAAAAGAATGTACCCGCCCAAAAAAGCTGCTACGAGTGCTACGTCTTCTTGGCAGAACAGGGCAACCAACAGCCAGAGCAAAAAGGGCCTGTATTTATCGTTTAGCAGATAGTAAAAAGCCAGGAGCAGCGGGGTGATGGCCAGCGCAATTTGGTAAAAACCCTGAAAAGTAATGTTAACAGTTGGTATATATAGTAAATAGGCCAGCGGAAAAAGCAAGGTAAAAGGGCTGTCTTTTAGGCGTTCTTTGGCTAACCAATAAATTGGCAGTGCGCCCAGTGCGATTAATATTGTCTGGGTGATAAACAAGAACCTTGGGCCCAGGCCAAAGAAATAAAAAGGCAAAAACAGCAGTAGGATAGGGTCTAGGTGATCACCTAAGGTGCAGTAGCCCTTGATCTCACTATAGAAGAAATTTCCCTGAAGGGTATTCCAGATCAAGTTATCATTATAGCCGTCGTCAAGCGCGTGATTATTAAAAGTGTATTGCTGCATCAGTCGGACATAGCAGAAGAAAACAGTAAAAATAATGATAAACCAGATAACTTTTCTTAAGATTTTATCTTGGCTGAATAATTTCATTGAGGTCAATTCCGATCTGTTTAATGGCCCTGCCTTGTCCCATCCTGGACTGGCCGGTTTGGCTCATTTGCTCTTGTCGGTCTGGGTCCTTTACCAATTCCCACACTTGGCCTGCGATAAAGCTGGGATCAAAGTGATCGATAAGTATCAGTGCCTCCCCCAGCAGTTCTTTTTGGGCCTTGGCAAACTTTTTGTTGTATTGAGAACCGCGGCCTGGAAAGGCAATTATTGGGATCCCACAGCCAGCTGCCTGCTCATTGCCAGTGCCAGAGAGGCCAATAATCATAGTTGCTTGTTCTAAGACTTGCTCAAATGGTTTATTTTGCAGGTAAGCTGGCACGTCTTTTTCTTTAGTCGCGGTGATAAGCGCAACCTCAACTTGAGCAGGCTTTAATTTAATGATTTCTTTAGCAATGTCAGCAAAGTCTTTAAGGTTTAATTTAGCGTCAGCGCGGGTCCCAGGGAGGAAGCCGATCCTCACCCCGGCCGAGCTTTGTTCGGCCACCCCTCTCCATTTTATGGAGAGGGGAAGAAGGCAGTCCATTAGCGGATTACCAACGTATTTAGCAAAAGTTAGGTCTTTTAAGGTTTCCTCATCGCGCACATAGGTCTTGATGGCGTATTTTTTAAGCAAAAATTTTTCCCATGGAGTGTAATTATAGCCAAACGTTTTATAATAACTTGATTTATTAACCCCGACAAAGACAAAGGGTGCGCCGGCAATGAGTGCGCCAATGATTGGGACAAGATCGCCAATGGCGATGCTTACATCTATCTTGCCTCTAAGTCTTTTGAGGGCAAGGATGTTTTTGATGGTTTGGCCGAGTAAGCCACGACGAATGTCCTGCCACAAGAATTTAAAATTGCGCAGGGAAAAACCGCCTGATGGCAGGCTGGTATTAACTAATGGCAGCTTAGTTATCTCACAGCTTTGACCAAACTCTGCTATGAGCTTATCTGCTACTAGATCCTCGGCGTGGCCGTTGCTAATGAGGAGGATTTTTTTCATTTGTATATCAACCTAAACTTTAATACTAACCAAAGTGTTTTGAGGAGAACGGCCAGATTAAGTTTTGTTTCTCCTCGGGTCCGGTCCTCAAAAACAATTGGGGTTTCATAAATAGAAAAGCCGTTGAGCTTTACATTATAGAGTATCTCCGAGACAATAGGCGGGCCGACCGAGATCATTTGCTCAAGCGGCAGGGCTGCTAAAACTTTTCGTCTAAAACAGCGATAGCCTGATGTTGGGTCTTTAACTTTTAGCCCCAGGACTAGTTTAATATAGGTTTGGGCAAATTTAGTGACAATTTGGCGGATAAAACTCCGGTCAATGTCTTTGCCGCCAGGGACAAAACGCGAACCTAAGACAACGTCGTGGTTTTGGATATGTTTTAAGAGGTCGGGAATATATTTGGGGTGGTGAGAAAAGTCCGCGTCCATTTCAATGATATAGTCAGCCCCTTCTTTGAGCGCAAATTTAAAGGCTTCAATTCCAGCCCGCCCGCGACCGCGATCCTTAGTGCGGATGATTGTTTTAACCCCAGGGATTTTTTGGGCAATCTGCCCAGTGCCATCAGGGGAGTTATCATCAACAACCACTGGAACCAGGCCTTCGATTTTTAGGTTTAGGATGGCTTTTAACAGCCCCTCAATATTCTCTGCTTCATTATAGGTTGGTATGATGACGTAGGTTCTGGGCATAGAAACTAAAGCTTTGTTTTAATCGCGTCAATATGTTTAGAGATTGACTGCGGGGCGTTCTGGATAAATGCTTTGATTCTGTCCCATTTTATGTCGAGATATTGAGCGATGCTTTCCTTCTGTGCCTTATCTAGAATCATAAGCCAGCTCCTTGTTTTCTTTGTTTTTCCCGCAATCTAAAAAGGTCAATGATAAAATCCTGCATATCTTCGGCTTCGCTTGATATTTCCAGGAGTTTTTTTAAGTAGAAAGCATAATTTTTAATAAGCAGTTTTTTTCCGCGCAGGGCAGACCAGGCAACAGTTGGCCTGGCTTCTGGAAGAAGAATTAAATCAACTTCTGTTTGCAGCAACGATTCTAACTCTTGCCAAAGATGGTTAAATTCATCTCTTGATAATTCTTTAGTCGGCCAGATGGCAATATCAAAATCTGATCTACTTGAGGCTTTACCTTTTGCCTGGGAGCCAAAGAGAAAAGCCAAGCTGATATTTTGTTTGTTTTTGAAGAAATTTTTTAGATTTTCAAGTTGGTTGCCCATCTAATAAAAGTATAGGAAATCAGGGGTGATTAGTCAATATGTCCTGCGACAGACGGACGATGAAATCAAAATCCCACTTGCAAATTTCTGGGGGGGGGGGGAAAATACAAGTGTCTTAAAACTTTATAAAATGAGGAGGTGAAATAATGAAGAAACTTATCGGGTGTTTGTTAGTTTTTTTAGTTGGTGTTCTTTGCCTGGCAACTTACGCCACGCCCTCTATCGATCGTAGCAGGATCCCAACTCTTGTGAACATCAGGGTTGTTTATAGCGATGGGCATGGAATTGTTACGGGCGCAAATAGAGAATGTTGGGTGTATGTTTGGCGGGTTGAGCGAGGGAGCCCAATGTTGACTCAAGTCACAAAGGGTAAAACAACGAACGGTACTTTTGTTGCACGTTTAGCCACTGGTAATTATATCGCGACGGTTCAAAAAACTGGGCTTGGAGAAAATATTGCTCAGGGGGCGGCTTATAGTAAAGAGCCAGAAAGTTTTGAAATAGTAATGACTCCTGTCGTGAAAATCATTACCGTTAAATTGCCTTTTTCTTTAAGAGGGGATATGGTATCTGATAGCGCGGATTAGGATTGGAAATAGAGAAGCGAATGAACCAGCTGGTTTAGATTCCCTAAGCCAGCTGGTTTGATGTTTTAATAGACTACGACCAAATCTCCCTTTTTATTTAAAGCCGTAGGTTTTTTTTTGAGCTTATTATATTCTTCGATAGTTGTAAAACAATACCCCTTTTTATTCTTCAAGAATATAACCAATTCTTTTTCTGTTTCCAAATAAATTATTGGCTTGGAGTTGTAGAAAACTATCCCCGGCCTATTGCCAACGTTATAAGCGGCGATGAGCGAGGCTCCGACAACCTCGCTTACGCGTTGTGCTAATTCTTTGGTTCCTTTATATTCTTCAACCGCGGGGAGGGTTTGGGTAGTCAAAATAGCGGTCATGACAAAAACCATGATAGGCAGGGTGACAAAGCTTAATTGATATTTTTTGAATATGAAAAAAAGAATAGAGACCAAACTACCGCAGGCAATGATAGTGCCCAAAAGCTGAAGCTGCGGCATTAAGGCTTCGTATGATCCAGAATATTGCCGGCCTGCGATAGCTGCGGCGATAAAGACTAGGGCAACCACGATGGCTAGTCCAATGTTTGAAATTAGCATGGCGTGGCGCTCGCTTTTCTGAAAATCAACCCAGAGCTTCCCAACCATAATAGCCAGAAAAGGATAGATTGGGAGGATGTAGTTCGGTAGTTTTGTTTTCGCGATTGAGAAAACTAGAAAAACAGGAATAATATAGCAAAGGGTCAGGATTGCTGGGTGGCTGGGTAGCTTGGTTGCTTGGGATCGGTTAGTTGCGGCTTTCCAGGTTTTAACAAGTGCATACGGAATAAAATGTGACCAAGGGAAAAAGCCTAAGAGTAGTGCGGGGAGATAGTAGTACAGGGGGCCAGGGTGGCCAGAGACAACTCCTTGGAACCTTGAAAGAAAAAGAAAACCAAGCACAAATTGGGTAAACTTTTCACCGTGCAAAACCCACTCAGCTGCATACCACGGCCCGCCAATCGCCAAAATTATTAGAAACCCTTGAAGCAACTGGAGTTCCTTGAGTTTTTTCAGCTCTTTGGTAAAAAGCAAAAATAGAAAAATAGCAAAGCCTGGCATGGCAATGGCAATAATTCCTTTGATGAGTGTTCCTAAAGCTAACCAGAAATACATTAGCTTATATTTTCCCTGCCAAAAACAGTAAAGACCAGCCGTGATAAAAAAGACCAGCAAGACATCAAGCTCCGCGATCCTTGATTGGATTAAAAACTGGAACGCGGTCATTAGAACTATGGCGGAGAGCAAGCCGACTTTCTTATTGTAAAAGACTTTGCCCAGGAGAAAAGTGGTGATCACAGTTAAAACCCCAAAGATCGCGGCTGGCAGGCGGATTGCCCATTCGTTAAAGTCGATTAATATGGTAAACATTCTGGCGAGCCAAAAATAGAGTGGGGGTTTGTCAAAGATGATCTGGCTGTTAAAGTGCATCGTAATCCAGTCGCTAGTCAGCATAATTTGTTTGATAAACTCGCCATAGGTTGTCTCAGCCGCGTCATAGAGAGAAAAGCTGCCGAGTTTGAAAAAAAAGAGAAGGGCAGATGTAGCTATCAATATTAAGAGTAAATTTTTTGTTTTGTTCATTATTGCTTTAGTAGGTGAGGGGCTTTGAGCTTACCATCCTCTTTGTTTCATACTCATTCAAAAACATCCACCAATGATCTGGGTTTTGTTTGATGAACTCTTCAAAAACAGCAGCCACCGCTTGCATGGATTCCTGACGGTTCTCCTTGTTGACTTTTATGGGCTGATGAATTTGTACTATGTTTTTTCTGCCAGTACGTTTGACTAAGAAGGGGACAACGGGGGCGCCCGAGCGTTGGGCTAGAGTGACCCAACCCGTGGCCACTGGCATGGATTTGCCTAAAAACCGGAGATATTCATGTCGGCTCTCTAAAGCGCCAGTATCAGCCATCAGATAAATGATCTCGTTGTTAGCGAGCGCCTTGAGGCTCTCTTGGTACATATTTCCTTGGAGGATATTAACAAGCTTGGCGCCGCCGGCCTGGCGGCTCTGGTTGACCAGCTCAAAAATAGGGTCGTTGGTCGCGCGCAGGATGCCGGTCACTTTATAATCATGCGTTGGTAAAAGGCTGCCGGCCGCTTCGTAATTGCCTGCGTGGATGGTCAAAAGAATGACCCCTTTTTTTTCAGCTAGGGCTTGGTCTAAATGGTCCTTACCCTCAAAGGCAAAAACTGGAGAGGAGTGTTCCTTTTTAAAAAAGGGGAAACAGAGCAGTTCAAAAGCAGAATAACTTACATTCTTGATCAGCTTGCTGGCGATCTGCTTGGCCGGGCTTTGGGGGAGCAGCAGTTTGATGTTGTTGATCACGCTTTTTTTAAGCGGGGTCATTTTTGCTATGGCTTGCAACAGCCAGGCTGAGCTGTACATGATCGAGAGGGCAACCCTGGCCGGTAGACGGAAAACAAGTGAGAAGAAGCCCTGCAATATTTTTAGGAGTAATATCATGCCTTGTTATTAAATTGAATTGCGTAGAGATATTTATAGAGCCCGTCTTTTTGTAGCAGTTCTTGATGCGAGCCAATCTCCAAGATTTGTTTATTATCAATGACCACAATCCGATTAGCGTGCTCTACGGCGTAAAGCCGGTGGGCAATAATAAAAGTCGTGCGGCCTTTCATTAGTCGTTCTAAGGCATCTCGGATCAAACTTTCGGTCTCTGCGTCAAGAGAAGAAGTGGCCTCGTCTAAAATTAAAATTCTGGGATCTCTTAGAATTGCCCTAGCAATTGCAACCCGCTGTCGCTCGCCACCAGAGAGCCGACTGCCGCGCTCTGCCACCTGCGTTTCATATTTTTTTGGCAAGCTGTTAATAAAGTCGTGAATATTGGCAAACTTGGCAGCCTCGATAATCTCTGCTTCGCTTGCGTTGGGCCGGCCATAAGCGATGTTGTCTTTAATGGTACCTGAAAAAAGCGCGATTTCTTGGGGGACCACGGCAATCTGCTTTCTAAGGCTCTCAAGCTTGGCTGTCTTAATATCTTGGCCATCAACTAATATCCTGCCGCTAGTTGGGTCGTAAAATCTGAGCAACAAGCTGGTGAGCGTGCTTTTGCCAGCCCCGGTCCGGCCAACCAAGGCAATGATTTCGCCTGGCTTAACTTTTAGATTGATGTTTTGCAAGACTTCCTCATTCTCATAAGCAAAAGAGATGTTTTCAAAATTAATCTCTCCATTTATCCTAGGGAGTTTCTTGGCTCCAGGTAAGTCAGCAATTGAGGGCTTAACATCCAAGACCTCAAAAATTCTCTTAGTTGAAGCCATGCCTTGTTGAATAATACTGTACGCCTTGCTCAAAGTGTTACCTGGGTCAGTCATTATTCCTAGGGCCGTGGCAAAAGAGATAAGTTGAGGCAAGGACAAGCTGCCGCTGATGATTTCTCGGCCGCCAAACCAGACAATCCCAACCACAGCAATGGTTTGCAAGAGCGCAATAACTGGATTTTGCGTGGCCAGGATCTGGACGGCTCGCATGCTAATGTCAAAGGATTTTTCGGTTTTACCTTTGAATTTTGCCAACTCTTCTTTTTCCATGGCAAATGACTTAACCGTCTTGACCTGAGAGATGGTTTCTTGCAGGTGAGAGGTGATGTCAGCGGCTTTTTGCTGGACCCCTTCGCTGATCTCTCGGATCTCTTTGGCAAAGATGCGGATTACTTGGACAATGAGGGGGAGGGCGACCAAGGTCAAAAGCGAGAGCTGCCAGTTTAGCCAAAAAATATAGCCCATCAGGCCGAGCAAGAGGAGCGAATGTGGGATCAGGGTGACAAAACCAGTAAAGAGGGTGGCTTGCAAGGTTTGGATATCGTTCATTACTCGCGAGACCAGTTCTCCGGTGTTCCATTTAGCATAGAAATCAAGAGAGAGATCTTGCAAATGTTCGTAGACTTGATTGCGCAGGTCAACGATGATCCTTTGGGCCACAAAATAAGACAAATATTCTTGGCCATATTGGAACAAGCCTTTAAGCACGAACAAGCCAATCATCCCCAGGGCTGAAAGATTGAGCAGGAACATGTTTTTATCTTCAATCAATTGGAAGATATAGCCGACCAAGGGGGCAATCAAGAGGGTGGTGCTTGTAACCAATGCAGTACAAATGGTCCCGCCAATGATTTGGGAATAGTAGGGTTTGATGAATTTAAGCAATCTAGCGTATAATTTCATTTATTTCCTCTGTGATTTTAGCGGCTGCGCCAGCTGCTCCCATGGTGGCTAGCAGCTCAGCAGACATCTTTTCCCTCTTTGGTTTATCTTTTAACAGAGCAATAACCTTATTAGCTACCTCTTGCGGATCTATTACACCTCGTATCTCTTCAACAATCTCCTGGTCTGCCTTGATATTAGGCAAAGCAAAAAAGCGGGTTTGTTTGTTCATTATCTCGGCAAACTTCTTTTTAAGCCTGATCCCAAAATAGGGGATTTTGGAAATATAGTGGGCAATCCCCTCAAGCGGGATAACGTCTATGTTGTCCAGCGGGAAAACCACCAGCATCGGGATCCCCCTGGCGGCTAGTCTGGCAGTATTTGTGCCTGGAATAGTAATAACCAGTTCTGAATTATGCGCTTCTTCAAACGAGATCATCTTTGCCTCTGGAATTTCTATTGCCTTCTCAAATGGCGAATCAACAATTTGACATTTGACATTTTTAATTTGACATTTGATCTCTTGAATTATTTTGGTATAGATCGGGGTAGTGTGCTTGATTTGCCAGGCACGGCTCCCAGGCATAAAAGTGATGACGTTTTCTTCCGGCTGCCATTTGGGCATGCTTGAGACTGAATCAACCATTAAATTGCCGACAATTTCCAGTTTGTCTTTGAGTAAACTGCGGCGGTCAAGCTTTTGTTGTGACTGAATGTCCGGGCAAAAGAACTTTTTGTAAAAACCAACCCAGCCAATGTAATCCTGGACATAGGCGTAGGCCGGATATTTTAGTTTCTTAGCGATTAGAACGGCGTGGGCCAGGTCGCCGCCCAAAAAAAGAACTGTTCCCTGGCTGGAAAAATCAATTTTCGGCTTTTGGTTCTTGAGGATCCAGCTTTTGTATTCTTTTTGGGTAATGGTTTGGGTAATACCCTTAATGGTCCTGATATATTCCAGCTCTTTGCCGCTGGTGTATTGGCAGGGGGTAAGGACTAGAAATATCCGTCTAGTAGGGTTCTGGGCATATATTGTTTCAGCCACAGGCTTGGCTAAGGCTGAAAGTTCTCCAGGGCTATTAACGACGATAACAATATCAGGCATAGCTTTTATTATATCGAAAAACTGAAATTTTAGCCAATAGCTAACGAGATAAAGTTACAATGCACAGGATAGTTAATTATAACCGACCTATTTTTGATCGAGGTTTGTCTAGTTGGCAAGCTCGTTTTAAAGGTTCTAGCAATCCACCTTTAGTGAGTTTGCGTAGGAGAAAGGCCGAGGTTGCTTCTTTTTTAAGAGCTATTCAAAACTATCGCCGAATGCCGATTGGAGCAGGAAAGTTTACTTCTGGGGTCAAGGGTGATTATAAGGTAAAAGCAAATGAACGTTTTGCGTTTATGGGGTATTTTGAATTCTTGACCGCGAAGGTTTATGCGTCTTGCCCCAAGTCCAAGCCCAATCCCATAAATGCGGAAATTAATCTTATTTTTTCCAAAGTGTTCGAGCTAATGGACGGCTTGCAAAAAACAGTCTTTGATAAAGTCCTGCTGGATGTTTTCCTACTTGGATATGTGCTAGGAACTGACTCGACTAAACTTGATCGAGCCAGCGAGGAATACAGAGCTTTTGCTGCTAAAATGGACCCTGTTTGCCAAAAGCATAGTTGGGAGACGATCAGGGTGATGAAGCAAATTGATCACGAGCTTGACCGATTGCTTGCTTTGTTTGGTTTGACTGTTGATTCGAAGTTCTAATAGTCTAGTCTTTTTGCTACTTCAGCTGCCTTGCAGGGGATACGAGTTGGCTTTTCCCCATATTTAATAGCATTGTCAGGATCTTTTAAGCCGTGGCCAGTTAAAACACAAACCACAGTTGCGCCAACAGAAACTTTACCTGCTTTGACAGATTTTAGAAGTCCGGCCACAGACGCAGCCGAGGCTGGTTCGCAGAAGATACCTTCTTTGGCGGCGATCATTTTGTATGCTTCAATAATTTCCTTGTCAGAGACCATATCAATAAAACCGCCAGAGTCTTGGGCCGCGGCTTCGGCCTGTTTCCAGCTCGCAGGATTGCCGATCCTAATCGCGGTGGCTAGTGTTTCCGGCTTTTCAATAATATGGCCGCGGACAATTGGGGCGGCACCTTCAGCCTGAAAACCAATCATCTTGGGCAATTTATTGATCTTGCCTGCCTTTTTGTATTCAGTATAACCCTTCCAATAAGCCGTGATGTTGCCGGCATTGCCAACTGGGATAGCGTGAAAGTCAGGCACTGCCTCAAGTTGATTGCAAATTTCAAAAGCCCCTGTTTTTTGCCCCTCAATTCTGAATGGATTGATTGAGTTAACAATTTCAACTGGATATTTTTTCCCCATTTCACGAACAAGCTCGAGGGCTTGATCGAAATTACCATCAACCTCAAAAACCTTGGCCCCGTGCAGAATCGCTTGCGAAAGTTTGCCCAGGGCGATCTTACCCTTGGGAATAATGACAATGCAATCCATTCCAGCGCGAACAGAATAAGCCGCAGCCGAGGCCGAGGTGTTACCTGTAGAGGCGCAAATCACTGCCTTGCAACCTTTTTCCGCGGCTTTGGAAATTGCCAGGCACATCCCACGATCCTTGAATGAACCAGTTGGGTTGGCTCCTTCGTATTTAAGATAAACTTGGCAGTTAGTCAGCTTGGAAAGATGTTCAGCTGGGAGTAGTGGGGTGTTCCCCTCATAAAAAGTAACAATGGGGGTCTTTTCAGTAACAGGGAGATATTCTTGGTACTCTTTGACAACGCCTTGCCAATGCATGGGGCAATTATAACATGAGGAATAAAACTCTAAAAGCGAATATCTTTAGGGATTGGGATTTGGCCGGTAGCCTTGAGCGGGGCCGTAAGACCAAGTTCTAACAATTTAATCTCCAGTGTCCCTTCGATCTGGTAAGTAAGCTCTTTTCCGCCTTTGGCCAAGGCGGCAAGAACTCCTAAGCTGGTGCCAAACAATTTATCATAGCTGATCATTACTGGGATGGTAATAATTTTTTTGCTGTTAGCAGGGATATTAAAGCCGGGTTTAGTTTCGCTAATAAATTCCTGGTCATTGATAAATATCTTATATTGGTATTTGGTCAGGTCTATGGCGAGTGAGTTGGGGTTTTCAACGGAAAAAAGAAAAGACAGCTCAAGTCCTTGCCGTGTGACCTTGCTAAGGTTATAGTTAATAAAATCCACCTTGGGTGGTTGTGGCTCAAAGCAACCGATCAAAGAAAGCCCAATAAAAGCCAACAGAAAAATGAGGAGCATTTTTTTGATCATGCCATTGAATATAACAAATCTAGCTGGGAGATGCAAGAATAGCTAGCCTTGCCTGGAAAACCTGGGCTGCTCGTGATAAAATAAAACTATGGAGTATAAAAAGACTTTAAACCTGCCGCAAACCGACTTTCCTATCCGGGCTAAACTAGCTGAAATCGAAGCGGAAATGACAGCTTTTTGGGCCAAGCAAGATGTTTATCATCAAATGGGGAAGAGATTCGACCTTCGAAATTCGAAAGCCGATAGTCGTTATATTCTCCATGATGGCCCACCATATCCCAACGGAGATATTCACCTGGGCCACGCGCTCAACAAAATCCTCAAAGATATAATTGTTAAGTATAAATCTATGCAAGGGTTTTATGCTCCTTATGTTCCTGGTTGGGACTGCCACGGTTTACCCATTGAAACTCAGTTGATTAAAGACTTAGGTGAGGACGAGAGAAATAAATTTCGAGAGCCTGCTCACAAAGTTGAATTTCGGAAAAGATGCAAAGAGTACGCCCTAAAATATGTTGATTTGCAAAGGACGGAATTTAAGCGCTTGGGGATTTTTGGCGAATGGGACAAGCCGTATTTAACAATTAATTATGAATATGAAGCTAAAATTATTGAGCTTTTCGGGGTCTTAGCTGAAAAGGGTTATATCTATCGCGGGTTAAAGCCAATCCATTGGTGTCCGCATTGTGAGACAGCTTTAGCCGAGGCTGAGATTGAGTATGAGGATGATAAGTCGCCGTCGATTTTTGTCAGATTTAAGGTTTCAAGGGACCAGGGTACCAAGGGATCAAAGGACTGGATGCCTCGAAACCTTGATCCCTCGATGCCTCTTTCTTTAGTGATTTGGACCACAACACCATGGACCTTGCCGGCTAATGTGGCGATTGCTGCTCATCCGGAATATGAATATGTTTTTTTAAAATCCGAAATCCTAAATCCTAAATCCGAACAAGGAGAGGTATATATTATTGCCGAGGGGTTGGTTGAGGAGTTTGTTAAGAAATTAGAGCTTAAGGAATATAAAATTATTGGCAAGATGTCAGGAAAAAATCTTGAAGGGGTCAAATACCAGCACCCCTTTATTGAGCGCGAAGGTCAGGTGGTACTTGATACTTATGTCACGCTAGAACAGGGGACAGGCTTGGTCCACATTGCGCCAGGACATGGGATGGAAGACTACGGGGTCGGCTTAAAATACAAGCTTCCAATTGTGATGCCGGTTAATGCCATGGGGCATTTTGACAGCTCGGTCCCAGATTTTATCCAGGGGAAATTTTATGCTGGCGCTAATAAAATCATTACTGAAAAAATGCAGCAAGATGGCTCGCTTTTAAAGCTTGAATTCATGAAGCATTCATACCCACATTGCTGGCGTTGCAAAAAACCAGTGATCTTCCGCGCGACCGAGCAGTGGTTTGTTTCAGTGGACCATAATAATATGCGTGGAGAAGCGCTCAAGGCTATTGGTCACACTAAGTGGTTTCCGGCCTGGGGGGAGAACAGAATTCGTGGGATGGTTGAAGGTCGGCCTGACTGGTGTATTTCGCGTCAGCGCAGTTGGGGGGTGCCGATCCCTGTTTTCTATTGCCAAAAATGCCAGAAACCACACATGACTGGTGAGTTTAATCAGGCAATTATTAAATTAGTTAAAGAACACGGGACTAATGGTTGGTTTGCCAAAGAGGTCAAAGATATCTTGCCGGCCAATCTTAAATGCGATTGCGGCGGCACTGAATTTACCAAAGAAACAGATATTCTTGATGTCTGGTTTGAGTCTGGTTCGTCTCATGCGGCCGTGCTGGAGCAAAGAGCCGATCTTAGCTGGCCAGCTGATCTATATCTTGAAGGCTCTGACCAACATCGTGGCTGGTTTCAAACTTCGCTCTTGCTTGGTATTGGTTATAAAGGCAAGGCCCCATTTAAGGCGGTCTTAACCCACGGGTTTACAGTTGATGATAAGGGCAAGAAAATGAGCAAGTCTTTGGGCAATGTGATTTCGCCTCAGGAAGTTGTTAAGGAGTATGGGGCGGATATTTTGCGGCTGTGGGTTGCCTCGACTGATTTCCGCAATGATATGGCGGCCTCGCAAAATATCTTAAAACAAGTGCGCGAGGCGTATCTTAAGATTCGTAATACTTGTCGGTTTCTTTTGAGTAATTTGGGGGATTTTAATTGCGAGCCACGAGCCACGAGCCACGAGTTACTAGAGATCGACAGATGGATCTTGTTAAAGCTTAATCGTTTGATTGAGCTGGTAACTAAGGCTTATGATAGCTTTGAATTTCATGTTGTCTATCACTCGCTCTATGATTTTTGTGTTAATGACTTGTCAGCTTTTTATCTAGATATGTCTAAAGACAGGCTTTATTGCGATGCTAAGGATGCGGTCTCTCGCACGTCTGCGCAATTTGCCATGCGAGAAATCCTGATGGCGTTGATTAAGTTGATGTCGCCGGTACTTTCGTTTACAGCTGAGGATATTTATAAGTATGTAACCAGTAACCAGTTACCTGTAACCAGTGTGTTTTTGCTTGATTTTCCAAAAGTTGACAAGAAGTACCTTGATGAGCAGCTAGAGGCAAAGTGGGAAAAGATTTTAAAGCTAAGGGAAGAGGTTTATCAATTAATTGAAAAGAAGCGGGCGGCCAAGGAAATTTCTGCTTCAGTTGAGGCTTTGGTTGAAATTGGGACAGAGGGCCGAGAGTGGCTAAAAGAGGTTGAGGCATTTTTGCCTATGGTCTTGATTGTTTCTCAGGTCAAACTTGTGGCAGGCAAGCAAATTGTGGTCAAACATGCTGATGGAAAAAAATGCGTTCGCTGTTGGCTCTGGAGTGAAACAGTTGGCCAAAACTCTAGTCACCCTGAGCTGTGTCAAAGATGTGCTAAGGTGGTCATGACTAAATTCGGGGATCAAGTATAGAATTAACTGTTTTAAGCTAGTAAAGAAATAATTGGCTGTTGTCTTCCAGTTAAACAGGGCTTGAGCTCTTTCGCTTAGATTTTTATTGATTTTCACATATTATTATCGCCATGGTTTTGGGAAATTTCAGTTCAATTGAGCGCTATTTTATGTTAAAATAATTTTTCTAGATCAATATGGTAAAGGAGAAAGAGAAAATGGCAAGAACAAGTACCCGGACGAGCAAGAAATCAGCAGAAAAATATGTCCCATTACAAAGGAGCAAAGGCAAAATGGTTAATTGCGATATCAAGGATAAAAATTTAGCCCCCAAAGGAAAACTCCGGATCGAGTGGGCAGAGCGCGATATGCCGGTCTTAGCCCAAGTTAAAGAAAAGTTTACCAAGAGCCAAATCCTTAAAGGGATCAAGATGAGCGCCTGCTTGCACGTTACGGCTGAGACTGCAAATTTGGTTAGGACCTTAAAAGATGGGGGAGCCGACATTGTCCTGTGTGCTTCTAATCCGCTTTCAACCCAAGATGATGTGGCTGCTTCCTTGGTTTATGACTATGGAATTCAGGTCTTTGCCATCAAGGGTGAGGATAACGATACATATTATAAGCACTTAATTACGGCTGTTGAGCATTCTCCAGCTGTAACCATGGACGATGGCTGCGACCTGGTTTCTGCGATTACTTCCAAGTATCCTAACCTGGCCAAAAATATTATTGGCAGCATGGAAGAGACGACCACTGGTGTTATCCGGCTCAAGGCCATGGAAAAAGACGGGGTCTTGAAATTCCCGGTTATTGCTGTTAATGATGCTCAAACCAAGAATTTATTTGATAACCGCTATGGTACTGGCCAAAGCACAGTTGATGGTATTATTCGGGCCACTGATTTTTTGATTGCTGGTAAAAACATAGTGGCGGCTGGCTATGGTTGGTGCGGTAAGGGCTTTGCCATGCGTTGTAAGGGGATGGGGGCTAATGTAATTGTGACAGAGATTGATCCGGTTAAAGCGATTGAAGCGGCCATGGATGGTTTTCGGGTTATGACTATGGCTGAAGCAGCGCCCATTGGCGACCTTTTTTGTACTCTGACTGGGGATATGCACGTCGTTAGGCCTGAGCATTTTGAAAAAATGAAGGATGGCGCGATTGTTTGTAACTCTGGCCATTTTGATATTGAGATTGATATTAAAGGCTTAAAAAAAATTGCCCAAAAAGAGAATAAAAATGTCCGTAATTTTGTTGATCAGTTTGTTTTATCGAGCGGCAAGAGTATTTATCTTTTGGCAGAAGGAAGATTGGTTAATCTTGGCGCAGCCGAAGGGCATCCTGCTTCAGTTATGGACATGAGCTTTTCTACTCAAGCCCTGGCCACTGAATATGTCATAAAAAATGCTGGCAAATTAGGGCCAAAAGTTTATAATGTTCCTCAAGAGATTGAGAACTGGGTAGCAACGCTAAAACTTAAATCAATGGGGATAACAATTGACAAATTAACGCCAGAGCAAGAAAAGTATTTAACTAGTTGGCAAGAGGGAACCTAAGATAAATGTCAAATGACAAATTACAAATGACAAATGAAGGTAAACTATTAGAAGAGAGAGAGAATGTTATTCAGGAAGAAGAAGGGTTGTGGGCCAAGTTGAATGCCAGCGTGCTAAGGCTGGGGGAGCTGATGGAGAAAGCTAGAATTGACGAGTACACCTCAATGTTTACCCGTCCCTGGCGGTTCTTTTTTGTTAATTTTATTGGAGGGATATTTCGAGGTTTTGGGATCGCCGTGGGGATGACAATTGTGGCGGCGATAGTGCTTTATGTTTTTGCCAAGGTTTTAGTCCACATGGTTGATTTGCCTATCATTGGGATGTATATTGCTGAGCTGGTTAAATTTGTTAACCAGTATATTCAACAGGGGGTCACGGGGCACTGATGTTGTTTTATCTGCTGGCGCTGGTTATCCTAGTGTTTGATCAGATTTTTAAGTACCTTGTCTATCATCTAATGTATTTTGGTCAGTCTGTTCCTTTATATTCCAATTTTCTCAAATTAACTTATGTGCGTAACACTGGCGCGGCTTTTTCTCTTTTTGTGGGTTTCTCTTCTTATCTAATTGTGGTTGGGGTCATTGTGGTGCTGGCGGTTATCTACTTCCACCATCGCCTCTCGCCAAGAAATTATTGGATGCAAGTGGCTTTGGCTTTTGTTCTAGGTGGTAGTTTGGGTAATTTGCTGGACCGGATCTTTCGGTTTTATGTTATTGATTATATTGATATTACGATCTGGCCGGTCTTTAATTTTGCTGACATTATAATCAATGTTGGGGTTATCATGATAGTCTTGAAATTGTTTGAAAAAGAGGCTAGTGAGGTCCATGAGATCAATGAAGAAGAGCGTTTTATTAAGGGGTTAGAGCATGTATCCGATCTTGACTAATCTTGGCCCGTTGGCAATCCATTCTTATGGTGTGATGGTGGCTTTGGGGTATTTGCTGGGAATTCTGGTTTCTTTGTTTTATGCTCGCAAAGAGGGGCTAGCCGCGGAAACAATCCTTGATCTAGCAGTCTGGGTGATTATTTCTGGGATAATTGGGGCTAGATTGTTTTATGTTATTGGCCAATGGGGTGATTATCGTCATAATCTTTTGGATATTGTTATGATCCAAAAGGGCGGGCTGGTAATTTTGGGTGGATTTTTAACTAATTTGTTAGTAGTATCGCTTTATTGCCGAGCTAAAAAAATTCTTTTGCTTAAGCTTTTTGACACCTTAGCCCCAGCTGCTGCCCTGGGCCTGGCCATTGGCCGCATTGGTTGTTTTTTGAATGGTTGCTGTTTTGGCTTGCCAACTAATTTGCCTTGGGGCTTAAAATTTCCCTTTGGTTCCTTGGCCCACTCCTACTTTCCTAATGAGGTCATCCACCCGACCCAGCTTTATTCGAGTTTTTTACTGCTCTTAGTCTTTTTAGTGGTAACAATTATTATTTATCCGCGCAAAAAATATGATGGCCAGGTCTTTTATTGGTGGTTGATTCTTTACTCGCTCTATCGCTTTACTGTTGAGTTCTTCCGTTACAGCCCCATGCACTGGCTAACGCTCACCCCGTCGCAGTGGGTGGTGATTGGCTTGTTTGGATGTGGGGTGGTTGGTCTGCTGAAGAGACGGTAAAAAGTGTGAGTGTGAGAGTGAGTGTGAGTAGTGAGTAGAAAAAATCAAGATTCAAGACACACACTTCACATTCAAGACTTTTTTAGTAGGTTTGGAGGGGTAACACCTAACGACTCTGCTAATTTTAAAAATACGGATATCGAGACATTCCTTTTCCCATGCTCAATTGTTTGAATGTATTTTGGATGCAAGCCGCATTTATCCGCAAAGGCTTCTATTGTTAACTTGTCTTTTTTGCGCAGGGCTTTAATTTCGTTTCCGAGTGAACTCAAAAGTTTCTTGTTCGGACTGGGAAAAGAAAGGGCTTTCATAAGGACATTATCGTATCTCCGGGTGTATAATTA
>PEYM01000055.1 GCA_002774365.1 Candidatus Saganbacteria bacterium CG08_land_8_20_14_0_20_45_16
ATTGATGGTTATTGGGCTGCTGGTTGATGATTTTGGTACCGTTTCAAGTTGATGGTGACAATTCGGGACATAACAATCAAATTTCAAATATTGAATTTCGAATCTTTGTTCCATATGCTATAATCTTTTCATGTCCATAAAACTTTTTGATACTACTTTGAGAGACGGAGCTCAGACTGAAGGGATTTCGTTTTCTCTGGAAGATAAACTAAAAATAGCCAAACTCCTTGACGAGCTGGGAGTGCATTATATTGAAGGGGGTTGGCCGGGAAGCAATCCCAAAGACATTGAGTTTTTTAAGGCGATAAAAAAGGTCCCGCTTATTCAAGCAAAAATTGTTGCTTTTTCCTCAACTCGTAGGCCCAATGTCAAAGTTGAAGACGATAAGAATATTGAGACTTTACTTAAAGCAGATACTCCAGCCGTTGCTATCTTTGGCAAATGCTGGGATTTTCATGTTACTGACGCGCTCAAAACTACCCTTGAAGAAAATCTGGCCATGATCAAAGAGACAGTAGCTTATGCCAAAAAAGCAGGGAAAGAAGTGATCTTTGACGCCGAGCATTTTTTTGACGGTTTTAAAAAAAACAGGACGTACGCCATGAAATGCCTAAAAGCCGCGACCGAGGGTGGGGCAGATGTTTTATGTTTGTGCGACACTAATGGTGGGACACTGCCGCACGAAGTAGAAAAGATTGTTTGGGACGTCAAACGCGAAACCGTTAAGCCTTTGGGGATACACGCCCATAATGACTCTGGTTGTGCGGTGGCGGTTTCTGAAGTTGCGGTTAATGTCGCCTGCGTCCAGATCCAAGGGACAATGAATGGCTACGGCGAGCGCTGCGGCAATGCTAACCTTTGCTCGATTATTCCGATCCTGCAGCTTAAGATGGGGAAACAATGCGTTTCTGATGAACAACTGCAAAAGCTGACCGAGATATCCCGTCATATCGCTGAGATTGCTAATTTGCCAATGTCAGCTCATCAACCATTTGTTGGTCGATCAGCCTTTTCGCATAAAGGTGGGATCCATGTTTCGGCAGTGACCAAGCATCCAGAGACTTACGAGCACCTCAAGCCAGAATTAGTTGGTAATGAACGCCGCGTAACTGTTTCTGAACTATCAGGGGTAAGCAATCTTTTAGTCAAGGCGCAAGAATATGGGGTCAACCTTGAAAAGGGTTCTAAGGAAGCTAAGGAGGTAATGCAGACCCTTAAGGATTTGGAGCATCAAGGCTATTCATTTGAGGAGGGGGAAGCCTCCTTTGAGCTTTTGCTTAAGAGAACAATGGGCTTGGTTAAGCCTGCCCTGGAGCTAATTGAGTTTAAAATTCAGACTTTGAAAAAGGGGGAGGGCGAAACTCGGGTTAAGGCGGAAATAGTATTGAAAGTTAAGGGTAAAAAGCAAAAGGCGGAAGGTGAGGGTGACGGCCCAATCAACGCCCTGGACAATGCCCTGCGCAAAGTTTTAGAAAATATTTATCCGCAGATTAAAACTGTTAAGCTGACAGATTATAAAGTCCGTGTTTTAGATAGTGCCTCTGGCACCGCGGCTAAGGTTCGCGTTATTGTTGAATCAAGTGATGAAGCTAGGGCTTGGGGAACAGTTGGAGTTTCTACTAATGTAATTGAAGCCAGTTGGTTAGCGCTAGTTGATGCGATAGAATATAAACTATTGGGGTTGTAATGTCTGAATACGAAAACAAAATCAAAGAAGTGGATGCTTTGCAGAAAGAGATTAACTCTTATCGTCCACTTAATGAACAGCAATTAAAAGAGCTGCGGGGATATTACAAAATCGGGCTAACTTATAGTAGTAATGCTCTCGAAGGTAATTCTTTAACCGAGACCGAGACCAAAATTGTATTGGAAGATGGTTTGACCATTGGGGGGAAGCCGCTCAAAGATCACTATGAAGCAACCGGTCATGCTGCTGCTTTTGACATAATTTTCAATTTGGCTAAGAATAAGGAACTTTCAGAAGCAGATATCCTCAAACTTCATCATTTGTTTTATCATCAGATTAATGTGGAACAAGCCGGCCGGTACCGTCAGCAGCAGGTAATTATTACAGGGACTGACTTTATCCCACCGGCAGCTAAGCTCGTCCCTACTTTAATGAAAGAATATGTGGCAGGGCTTGCTATCCTTGAAAACGAGAAGCATCCGGTTGAATACGCTGCCTTAGCCCACCTTGATTTTGTGGAGATCCATCCCTTTGTTGACGGTAATGGCCGAGTGGCTAGGCTGCTCATGAATATAGTCTTGCTGGCTAAGGGGTATGTGATTACGATTATTCCGCCGGCCGTGCGGCGTGATTATATTGACGCGATCAAAGCGGCGCAAACCGGTCAAAAGTCTAAGCAGCCCTTTATCAACTTTATCTCTAACATGGTTTTGGAGAGCCAAAAAGATTATCTGCGGTTGCTTAAAGCACTTAAATAACTTAATATTTTTCACATTGCCCCTTAATTTTCCCCATGTTATAATCATTTTATTATTATGAAAGAAGAAAAACTGCCAAAGGAATTTAAAAAATATTTCTGGGATGTGGATTTTAAGAAATTGTCCTTCAAAGAGCATCGGGATTTTGTTTTGAGCCGTTTGCTTAGCATGGGAGACTTACCTGCCGGGCGCTGGCTTTTTAACGCGGCGCGAAAACAAACTATCAAGAGTTTTGTTTTAAATTGTGGGGATCCTCAACTGGATAAACGCAGCAACAATTTCTGGCGGATTTTTTTTGATCTGCCGGCTGGTAGGCGGCCTAAGGGAGCGGTATAGCCATATTAAAGAAATGAGAAATCTTCCTGACACAGCAAAAATAAATAAGCATAACCATTTAGAGATAGGTGGGGTTGACTCTGTTGATTTAGCCAAAGAATTTGGGACTCCGCTTTATGTGATGGACGAAGCAACTATTCGCAATCGCTGCCGGCAATATATTGATTCGTTCCGCAAATATTATCCAAATACTGATATTGCTTATGCCTGCAAAGCCTTATGTACTGCCGGTATTTTAAAAGTTGTTGATTCGGAGGGGATGTGCTTTGACGTTTCTTCTGGTGGTGAGGTTTATACTGCTTTAAAATCTGGTTGTGACCCAAAAAAGTTTTATTTCCACGGCAATAACAAAACTATTGCGGAACTAAAAATGGCGCTTGAGGTTGGGGTTGGCCGGATCATGGTTGATACTACTCAGGAAATTATTAACCTTGACGAGATTACTAAAGAACTTGGCCAAGGTGTTGAGGTGATGCTGCGAATTAATCCGGGGATTGAAGCTCATACCCATAAATATATTAAGACTGGCTTGATTGATTCAAAATTCGGTGTACCACAGAATGAAATTGATGAAGCGGTCAAAATGATCCAGAAGCATAAATATATTAAACTAGTTGGCTTTCATGCTCACATTGGTTCACAGATTTTTGACACCAAGTCCTTTGTTGATGAAGTCAAATTACTCCTTGAGCTAACCATGAAATATCAAACCCATGAAATTAACATTGGTGGTGGGCCTGGTGTGGCCTATTTAGATTCTGATAATCCGCCGGGTATTGACGCTTATGCCGAGCAAGTCGCTAAAGTTTTGAAAGGTAAGACTGAAGCAAAACTGGTTCTTGAGCCTGGCCGCTCAATTGTTGCTAATGCCGGGGTGACCCTGTATTCGGTCGGCGCGATCAAGGATATTCCTAAGATCAGGAAATATATTTTAGTTGACGGTGGGCTGGCAGATAACCCGCGCCCAATTCTTTATCAGGCAATCTATGATGCTAAACTGGCTAATAAGGCGAGTGCTGTTCCAGTTGAAAAAGTGACCATTGCTGGCCGCTCTTGTGAATCTGGAGATATTTTAATCAAAGATATCAAGTTGCCTAAAACTGAAATTAATGATATTTTAGCAGTGTTGTGTACAGGGGCTTATAATTACTCTATGGCCTCAAACTATAATCGGGTCGGTCGGCCAGCTATGGTTTTAGTTCGCTGCGGACAGGCGAGCTTAATTGTTGAACGCGAAGACTATGAAGACTTGATAAGGAAAGATATAATTTTATGACACATTTACCTTTGATTTTACGCTGGACAGACTTTATTGATATTTTTATTGTCTCAGTACTTTTTTATTATATTTTGCTTTGGTTGCAAGGGACTAGGGCTATCCCGCTCATCAGGGGCTTAATTGTAGTACTCTTGATCTATTTATTGGGCAGGATCCTTGGTCTTTACACGATCAATTGGCTGGTTGATAAATTTGTGGCGGTGATTGCGGTTATGTTGGTGGTGCTTTTTCAGCCTGAACTGCGGCGCACGCTCGAGCGTTTTGGTCGTGGTAAACTTTTAGGGACCCTGGGCTTTGCCCCGCTGCCGCACGGCAGTTTTTACGTGAGAAACGTAGTCAGGGCGGTTGAACAATTGGCTGAGGCCAAGGTTGGGGCGCTCATTATACTCGAAAAAATGACTGGGCTAAGTGAATATCTTGAGTCAGGGGTCAGGCTTGATGCCATGCTCTCTTCAGAATTGTTAATTGCCATTTTTGATACTAAATCACCGTTGCATGATGGGGCAGTGGTGGTGCAGGGCGATAGGATTTTAGCGGCGAGCTGTCTTTTGCCTTTGTCGGAAAGTCGGCTTTTAGACAAACGCTTAGGTACCCGGCACCGGGCAGCGGTGGGAATTTCCGAATTATCTGATGCCTTGGTGATCGTGATCTCAGAAAAAACTGGAATTATCTCTTTGGCAGAAAATGGCTATTTGACCCGCTACCTGACCAAAGATCAGCTTGAAGAAAAACTCTTTTCTTTATATAAGGTTGAAAAAGTCAAAACAGATCACTTTCCGTTCAAGTCCTTGCGTATATGGAAAAAGTAACTGCGCCGAAGATTCAGGGTGCAAAGCTTGAAAATCGAAAAATCTCCATGTTAACTGCTTATGATTATTCTTTTGCCAAAATTTTTGATGAGACTGGGATTGATATTATTCTGGTCGGTGATTCTCTGGGCAATGTCATTTTAGGCTTTGAAAACACCAAAGCTGTAACCATGGCCGATGTGCTTCATCATACTAAAGCGGTGGCTAAGGGGGTTACGCGGTCGCTCCTAGTCGCAGACCTGCCGTTTGGCTCTATGAAAAAGGCAGTTTCCAATGCTCAAGAACTTATGAAAGCTGGGGCAGAAGCAGTGAAAATTGAGGGGACCAAGACTATTGAGGGGACCAAGGCTATTATCAAAGAAGGCATTCCTGTTATGGGCCACTTGGGCTGTTTGCCGCAGACAGCTCAAAAATATAAAATCCAGCGCTCACCAGAAATTGTAGTGCAGGCCAAATTGTTAGAGCAGGCTGGGGTGTTTGCGATTGTTTTGGAGCTGGTTGACCCGGAGATTGCTCGGGCAGTTACTAAGGCTGTTAAAGTGCCAACCATTGGTATTGGCTCTGGCCCTCATTGCGACGGTCAGGTACTGGTGAGCTACGATATGCTTGGCTTATATCCTAATGCTCCCAAACATGCTAAAAAGTATGTTGATTTAACTGCGGAAATTAGCAAAGCGGTCAGAACTTTTATGGCTGCTTGTTAATTAGCCTCTCTAGCTCAAAAAGGTCGTTATTTTAACCAGAGATTGTGTTAAAATAATGAAAAATACGCGCCCGTAGCTCAACTGGATAGAGCACCAGTTTCCTAAACTGGGGGTTGTGAGTTCGATTCTCGCCGGGCGCAAACTAAAAACATGAACATAATTCTGATTGGCTTTATGGGGACGGGAAAGACAGTTGTTGGCCAAAAACTGGCCCATGATCTGGGCTGGAACTATCTTGATACAGATGAGCTAATTGAACAAACTGAAAAATTAGATATCAACGAGATTTTTAGCCAAAAAGGCAAGGTTTATTTTCGGCAGCTAGAAACGCGGACCCTTGCTACCCTTAAAGATTGCGATCGATCAGTCGTTGCTACTGGTGGTGGCATTGTTTTACTGACTGAAAATGTTAAAATGGCGAAGCAGCTTGGCCCGCTGGTCTTATTGTGGGCTGACCCTTTGGAAATTTTTGAGAGGGTCAAGGGGGACACATCCCGACCATTGCTTAAGGTGGCTGATCCTCTCTCTGCGATCAATAAAATCCTGTCTGCGCGCCAGCCAGCTTATGAGCAAGCAGCTGATTATAAAATTGAGACCACTCGCCTGACGATTACTGAAGTGGTTGAGGAGATTAAAAAATGTCTAAAGTTAAAGTTGCCTTAAAAGCCCGCAGTTATGAGGTTTTGGTCTCGCGCGGCATCCTTTACCGTTTGGGACAGATGATCGAGCGCTATAAATGGGGGAGCCAAATTTTCGTGGTCACTGATCCCTTGGTCAACCGCCTTTATGGCCGACTCTTGCGCTCCTCGCTGCCTTGTCAAATGTTATTAGTAAAGCGCGGTGAAGCAGCCAAGAACCTCAAGACCCTGTCAATTTTATATGATGACTTGGTTAAAGGCTCTGCCCATCGCGATGCTTTGGTAGTGGCATTGGGTGGTGGAGTTATTGGTGACTTAGCTGGCTTTTTGGCCGCGACCTATATGCGCGGTATCAATTTTGTGCAAGTGCCGACAACCTTGCTGGCCCAAGTTGATGCGGCGATAGGCGGCAAGACAGGGATCAATCATCCCCAAGGTAAAAATCTGATCGGTGCTTTTTACCAGCCAAAACTTGTCTATATTGATGTTGAGACCTTGGCCAGTTTGCCCAAGCGTGAGCTAAGAACAGGCTTGGTCGAGGTGGTAAAGTACGGGCTGATTGATAATGCCAGTTTTTTTAACTTTCTTGAGCGCAATATCTCGTCTCTGAAATCTGTTAAGGACTTAGATATCTGGGAAAAGATTGTTTTTGAGTCTGCCAAAATAAAGGCTAGGATTGTGTCCAAAGATGAGCGAGAAGCTGCTTATCGCATGGTCCTAAACCTAGGACATACCTTTGCTCATGCTATTGAAGCTGTGACCCATTATGTAACATACAATCATGGTGAAGCAGTGGCCATTGGTCTGGTGGCAGCCTCAAAAATGTCCCAGTTGCTTGGCTTGATGGATGCAGCAGAGGTTAATCGGGTGAGCAAACTGTTAACCTCGCTTGGTTTGCCGACTCTGGTTCGCGGCTTGAGCCTGGCCCAAGTGGCCAAAGCGTTACAACTTGACAAAAAAGTGCGTGACCAGCGCCTTAATTTTGTCTTGCCGCAGGGCCTTGGCAGGGTCATTGTCCGAGATGATGTGCCAACAGAAATTGTCCAGCAGACCCTCAAGGAGATTGGCTGTCAATGAAATCAGTTAATGAACAATTAGAAATTATTAAGCGAGGTTTGGTTGAGCTAATCCCAGAAAAAGAATTAATTGAAAAATTGCGTTCTGGCAGGCCATTGAAGATAAAATGGGGGGCAGATCCCTCTGCGCCGGACATTCACTTGGGACACACTGTAGTTTTAAATAAATTAAGGCAATTGCAGGACTTGGGGCACGAGGTAATCTTTTTGGTCGGTGATTTTACGGCGATGATTGGCGACCCAACCGGCAAGTCCGAAACTAGAAAAGCCCTGACCAAAAAAGAAGTTGAAACCAATGCAAAAACTTATCAAGAACAAGTTTTCAAAATATTGGACAAGAAAAAAACCAAGGTTGTTTTTAATTCTACCTGGTTATCAAAAATGGCGCTAATGGACCTAGTGAAGCTGGCCAGCCAGTGTACAGTAGCTCGGATGCTTGAACGCAAAGATTTTAAAGAGAGATTTAAAAATGAGTCTGATATTTCCATCTTGGAATTTCTCTATCCGCTTTTTCAGGGGCACGACTCTGTTTACCTTAAGGCTGATCTGGAAGTTGGCGGCACAGACCAAAAGTTTAATCTCTTAATGGGCCGGACCCTGCAGCAGCGGGCAGGTTTTGAGCCGCAAGTTGTCTTGACCTTGCCCTTGCTTGAAGGGACCGACGGGACCAATAAAATGAGCAAGTCTTTGGATAATTATATTGGCATAACAGAGCTGCCTAAAGAGATTTTTGGCAAGATCATGTCAATCTCTGATGGATTGATGATGAGATATTATGAGCTGTTGACCGACCTGCCGCTTGAGGGGATAAAGACGCTGCATCCCAAAGAGGCCAAGGTTCAACTGGCGAAAATTTTAGTGGCCAGGTTTTATGATGAAAAAACAGCGGCTCAAGCTGCCAGTGAGTTTAATTCTGTTTTTGCGCAAAAAAATATGCCGCAAGATATTCCTCAAAAGTTAGACTTTATTGAGAAGGAAGTAAAATTGATTGACTTATTGTTGACGATTAAACTTGTTACTTCCAAAGCCGAAGCCAAAAGATTAATTCACCAGGGTGGGGTTAGTGTTGATGGGGTGGTGATAAATGACGAAAATGCAATGTTAAATATTAATGAAACGAGAACGATTAGGGTTGGCAAAAGAAAGTTTTATCAAGTTAAGGCGAAACAATGAAAATTTTGGTGATTGGCGCGGATGGCCAGCTAGGCAGTGACCTTAGCAAGATTATTTCCGCCAGCGAGCAAATCCCTTTGACGATTAAAGAGCTGGATATTACTGACAGGGAAAAGATCTTGGCAATTATTAAAAAATACAGTCCGCAAGTTGTCATTAACACGGCGGCTTACCATAATGTTGATGCTTGTGAAGATAATCTAGTCCCGGCTTTTGCAGTCAATACAATTGGCGTAAAATATTTAGCTGAAGCTTGCCTGGCCTCAAATTCAGTGCTGTTGCATATTTCAACTGACTATGTTTTTGATGGGACCAAAGGCCAGCCCTATCTGGAAACAGATACGCCAAATCCTCAATCAATTTACGCTGTTTCCAAACTGGCTGGAGAACAAATTGTTAAATATATGCTTAAGCGATATTTTATTGTTAGGTCCACGGGACTTTATGGTGCCGCTGGTTGTTTGGGCAAGGGGGGGACGAATTTTGTGGAGACCATTCTCAAGCGCGCGGCAGTTCAGCCAGAGTTGCAAGTAGTCACTGATGAGGTTTTATCGCCAACCTATACTTTTGATCTGGCCACAGCAATTAACGTTCTCATCCGCACTGAGCATTTTGGGCTGTATCACATTGTTAATCATGGGCAATGTTCTTGGCATGAGTTTGTTGTCAAGATCTTTGAACTGCTTGGTCAAAAGCCAATTATCAATAAGGTAACTGGTGAGACTTTTAAAAGCAAGGCAAAAAGGCCTAAGTATTCTGTCTTGGCTAATGCGAATTTAGCTAAGCTTGGCTTGGACAAGCTGCGGCCGTGGCCCGAGGCTTTGCAGGCATATTTAACGGAAAAAGGATATTTGCAAAATGCGCATCGCCCTAATCCATGATTATCTAAACCAATTTGGCGGGGCGGAACGGGTGGTTGCTTTGCTGCATCAGATTTGGCCCGATGCCCCAATCTTTACTTCGATTTATGACCAAGAGAAAATGCCGTCGGCTTTTAGCCGGATGGATATCCGGACCTCTTTTATGCAACGCTTGCCTGGGGTTTTTCGTTTTTTTAAGTATTATTTATTATTATATCCACTAGCGTTTGAGCGGTTTGACCTGGCTGATTACGACTTAATTATTTCTTCCAGCTCGGCCTTTGCCAAGGGCATTAAAAAGCGCCAAGAGCAGCTTCATCTTTGTTACTGTCACACGCCTATGCGCTTTGTTTGGCGCTTTGATGATTACCTTAAGCGCGAAGGCATCCCTGAAATTTTCAAAAGTGTATTGGCTTTTGTGCTTGAGCCGATAAAAAAATGGGACCTGCAAACAGCTGCTAAGGTCGATTATTTTATTGCTAATTCTGAAACTGTAGCCAAGAGGATCAAAGAGATTTACGGTCGAGGATCTGTTATAATAAATCCGCCGGTTGATTGTGATCTCTTTCTGCCAATTGATCGTGATCATGATTATTTTTTATTAGTTTCTCGCCTCAATACTTATAAACGGCTTGATATTGTAGTTAAGGCCTTTAGTCAACTTGATTTGCCTTTGAAAATTATTGGAACAGGGTCAGACCGCCGTAATTTAGTGAAACTAGCCGGCCCTAGTGTTGAGTTTTTGGGGCAAGTTAATGACCAGCAGCTGGCTCGATATTTGGCTGAGTGCCGGGCTTTAATATTTCCAGGTGAAGAGGATTTTGGCATTGTGCCACTTGAGGCCATGTCTTGCGGCCGGCCAGTCATTGCTTATCGTGCTGGTGGGGCGACTGAGACAGTGATTGATGGGATAACAGGGATTTTCTTTGATGAGCAAACGCCCGAAGCTTTAGCTGAAGCTGTTAATCGTTTTAATTTTTTGACCTTTGATCGTCAAGTTATTAGGCAGCAGGCCTTAAAGTATGATCGGTCTGTTTTTGAACAAAAAATAATTGATTTTGTTGAGAAACTGGGAATATAAGATGAAACAGAAAAAAGACACTCGCTTGCCACTTTGGAACCGTCCAGAATCCCTTGATTTTCTGGTTGAGCTCTTGATCTTGATCGTTATTTTTATTATGCCAACGATCTTTGATCGTCGCTTGGGGATTGTCTTTTCCGGCACTAAGACCGCTTTTATGCGTTTATTTGGGATCTTACTGCTTAGTCTTTGGTCAATAAAACTCTTGGTCTTTCGTCAGCATAAATTTGTGCGCACGGTTTTAGATTGGCCAGTTGTTTCGTACTTGCTGGCTACTACTGTGGCCACGATCACCTCAGTCCATGTTTATGTAAGCTTGGCCGGGTTTTATGGTCGCTATGAAGGCCTAACGAGCTGGTACCTTTTTGGCTTGTTCTTTTTTGTGGTGACTAATTTTGTCAAATCATTTGATCAGCTTAAGCGGATCATCATCACTATTCTTTCGGCCTCAACCTTGATGGCAATTTATTCTATTATTCAACGCCACTCCCTAGATCCTTATATGTGGGGCGGAGTTTTAACCTGGCAGCGCGTGATTGGCACAATTGGCCAACCAAATTTTTTAGCGGCTTATATTCTAATGGCCTTTTTTATCTTGCTGCCGTTCTTTTTATTGAGCAAAAACCCCCTGGCCTCTAAGAAACAAGAATGGACAAACCAGATCCTACCATTAAGTTGTTTCTTGTTGCCCCAAATAATATTTTTGTTTATGCTCTATAGTCTGCAGGCCTATAATGTTTTTGCGTGGTACTTGGGATTTTCTTTGATTACTTTAACAGCCTTGCTTTTTAGCTATACGTATCAACAACTTCAGCCTATCTTACTCGATGTTATCCTCGGATTGTGCCTAGTGCTTAATTACATTTGTATTCTTTATACCCAAAGCCGTGGTGGCTATATGGGGCTATTTGTTGGTGGGGTTGTTTTCTTCTTGGTAGCTGGACGACAATTAATTTTGCCAAACTGGAAAAAACTGGCAGTTTTAGGGGCTTTGATTGTTTTAATCTCTGGTATTACTATGCTTAGGCCAGAGTTTTCTCCGTTTGAGAGGTTTGCCTCTGAAGTAACTACGAAAAAAGTTGTGGCAGCTGGCGAAGAAGAACATAACTTAGAACTTAAGGGGGCGGCTGGTTCCCGAGGCGAAACCTGGAAGAGTGCTTTTCGGATCATTGCTGATTACCCAGTCTTTGGCACAGGGCCTGAAGTTTTAAAAATGGTTTTCCCGCGTTATGAAACTGATTTGTTTAGATTTAAGGAAGCTTTTCATGTCAAGCAAGATCGCTGTCATAATGAAACCTTTGACGTTAGTGTAACCAAGGGTTTAGTTACTCTTTTTGTTTACCTTTGGCTTTTATTCCTCTTTTTTAAAGTTGGAGTGCGGAAAGCTTTGGTTGCGCCTAAAGCAGAAAGATTTGTTCTGGCAGGTCTGTTAGCTGGTGCGGTTTCTTATTTGGTGCAAAACCAATTTAGTTTCGGCGTGGTGGCAATCACTTCGCTTTTTTGGATAATTTGGGGACTAGTCATGGTTGTGGCAAGGGGCTTGTCAGACGAGCCTGCTAGCCAAGGAAAACCTTTTAGCTGGGATGAGCTGCCTTGGCTGTCTTTAGCCTTAGTTGGCCTGGTCACTGTTGTTTTGATTTATTTTTCCTTTTTTTCTTTCCGGGCTGATATTTGGTTTAAATCAGGCAAGACAAATCTGGAACTAGGCCGGTTCCCTCAAGCAATTGATGACCTAAACAAATCATTGGGCGTATATCCCTTTGAGGGCGGAACAATTTCCCATCTTGGCATTGCCTTGATTAATTTGGCCCAGAGTGGCCATGAGCCTGCTAAAAATATCAATGGCGCAGCTCAAGCCCTAAAATACGGGACGTTGGTTGATGCTTATAATGCTGATAATTTTTATATTCTTGCAAAAATATCATTAAGTGCATCCGAAACTGGTAATCTTGCTGCCTTAGCTCAAGCTGAGGAATACGCTATCATCTCCTTAAAAATAGATCCGTATTATGCTGAGGTTTACCAAGTCTTGGCCCAGATCAAGGAGCGCCAGGGAAAACTGGAAGAAGCAGCTAATGATCTGGAGCAATGTTTTTTGATCAACCCCAATTTGGTTCAACCGCTACAGCAGCTAGAAGCCTTAAACCGGCGGCGTGGCAAGACAATGGAAACCCTCAAAGTGCTAGAGCACGCCCTGGCCAAATACCGTACTAACTTGGTCTTTTTGGAAAACATTGGCAGGATCAACTTGGAATTTGGCCAGATTGAGGCTGCGCTTTCGGTAGCGCAGCGAATGATCACGCTTGACCCTGCTTCTGCGGCTGCTTATCTTATTAGGGGCATAGCTGAGGCACGCCAGGGCAAAACAGAGCAGGCTTTTCTTGATTTTCAACAGGTTATTATGTTTGAGCCTGAAAATATCTCAGCCCATGGTGAGCTGGGTAAAATTTACCTGCGCCAGGGCAATAAGGAACGGGCCAAGGAAGAGTTTGGACAGATGCTGGTGATTGATCCGAGCAGCGCGGCAGCTAAGGAGCTGCTTAGGTAGGTCAACTAAATATGTTGAAATTTTTGGCTGATGCTTTGGCCATTGTTATTTCTTTTGTTCTAGCTTACTATATTAGATTTAAAGTTTTTCTTTTTATTGCGCCAGCAGAAATCCCTGGCTTAAGTCGCTACCTCGATATCCTAATTTTCATCACTTTTGTCTGGCTAGCGATCTTTAAATTAATGGGCTTTTATGAAGAGCGAAAATATGTTGCCCTGATCGATGAGCTGGCCTTAGTTTTTGCCGGGGTAACCTTGGCGTCATTTGTTTTGGTCGGTCTTTTGTTCTTCAACCGTGAGCTTTGGGTCTCTCGTTTGGTGGTGATCAATGCTTGGTGGGTTTGTTTGTGTTTGTTGATAGCTTTGCGGGTCGCGATCTTCCTTGGGCGAAGATGGGTCAAGCGACAAGGTTGGGGTATAAAAAATTCCTTAATCCTTGGGGCTGGCGAAATGGGGGTACTGTTAGCTAAGCGAATTCTAGCAGAAAAAAGCTTGGGTTACCGGATAGTGGGCTTTTTAGATGATGATCCAGCTAAGAAAAAAGCCGATATTTTGGGCCTTAGTGTTATTGGCACGGTCTCAGAGATTAGCCAAATTATTAAGGCGCAGCGAATTGAAACAATTATTATTGCCAGCACTAATTTCTCTGCCCAGAAAATTCTCGAAATTATTACTGAGTGTGAGCGGTATGGCGTTGAATTTAAGCTTTTGCCTGGGATACTGGAATTAATTGCCACCAGGATAGATGCTGACGAGCTTGGCGGGGTCCCTTTGCTGACTGTGTCACCCATCCAACTGCGTGGCTTTAATGCTTTTATCAAACGTAGCGTTGACTTACTTTTTTCTGCTGTGGGGATAATTTTGCTTTCCCCGCTGCTCTTATTACTAGCTTTATTGGTTAAAATTTCGTCAAGAGGCCCGGTTTTCTTTCGTCAAGCAAGAATGGGGCGTGACGCTAAAACTTTTTACATTTATAAATTTCGTTCCATGGTCAATGAGGCAGAGGGGCTTTTGCCGCAGTTAGAGCAGTATTCAGAGGCCGAAGGGCACCTCTTTAAGATGAAACAAGACCCGCGGACGACCCCTCTGGGCAGGTTGCTCAGACGTTGGAGCTTGGACGAGCTGCCACAGCTTTTTAATGTTTTTCTTGGAGACATGAGCTTGGTTGGTCCTCGGCCACCGCTGCCGCGCGAAGTGGACAAGTATAATAGCTGGCATAAGAAACGTTTACGGGTTAGGCCAGGCATCACAGGGCCTTGGCAAGTATCTGGCCGATCATTGCTACCCTTTGAAGAGATGGTCAGGCTGGATATATATTATATTGAGAACTGGTCACTTTGGCTTGACCTCAAGATCTTGCTGCGGACTATTCCAGTAGTTTTGTCCGCTTATGGGGCGTATTAATCTTAGTTAGTGATGATGATCTTGCCACGACGGGTTTCTGAAACTCCGCCAGCTGAAACAGAAAACATATATGGATAAAGGCCAGTGCCAGCAGCTGTCCCAAGTTGATCTGTGCCGCCCCAGGCTGTCACACCTTGAGAAACCCCACTAATAGTCTTTAGCCAAATTTGTGTTCCTGTGATATCAAAAATTCTAATAGTCACTCGAGCTGGTTGGGCAAGTGAATAGGAAAAGAGGGTACCTTTACCTAAAGCCGCAAAGGCGCCGACCAATTTTTTTTGGGGTGAAAAAGGGTTCGGCCCCTGAACAAAGTTATTAATTAGGCCTAACGCATTAGTGGCCACGCTGCAATTGGTATTGACCTTGGCTTCAACCTCATTACCCGCCTTATCCCAGCCTTTGATCACTATTTCATTATTACCAAAAACCAGGTTGATTGCTGTGGCAAACGTTTGGCTTTCAAGCTTAAGATTTTGCACAATTTTGTGATTATTATAGATCATGACTTTATCAGGATAATTGTCTTCTAAAGAACCTTTAATCTCTAGCTTAGGTAGATTAGTTACCGCTTCAGGCACTGAATCTAAAATAATTTGCGGGGGAGTGAAATCAGCTATCAAAGGTAGAATAATTGGCTCGCCACAGTTGCCTACTAAGTCCCTTGGGGTGATGGTTGCTTCATAAGATCCCTCAAATATTGACCAAGAGCTGCTGATTAAAAGTTGTCCGCTTTCCATTGTTGGCGTTTGATCAAATTTAAGCGGTTCAGCCTTGATCAGGGTGCCGCAGGGATCAATCCCGGCCCCTGTGTCAAGCAAGGGAACAAGCAATTTATTAGGCCCGCTTAAAAATAGTGGTTGGGTTAGGTCGCAATTAACACAAGGCGGTTGACTATCAATAAAAAAACTAAAATCTGTTTGGCCCTGGTTGCCCATTTTATCGCAGGCTATTATCTGACAGAAGTTTTTGCCCTCGGGTAAATTGTTTGGCAAGCTAATAAACCCAAAGAGTTTTTTTTCTGTGGCATCAAAGCTTAGGGTGGCCTGGCTAATTTGGTCATTGATCTTGGCGGCAAAGCTATTTTGTTCATCAAGATCATTTTGTAAGTCATTGATCTCAGCTTCAATTATAAAGATTGCCCCAGGCTTAAACCAAGAATTATTTGTTGGGCTGATAAGGGAAATTTGGGGCGCGTCTAAATTAAAAAAGACCTCTTGGGTGTATATGCCTGTATTGCCAGCCTCATCACTGACGGCTAGGGTATAGCGGTTGTCATTCTTATCTAATAAGACCTGGGCGGCAAAAGTAGTTGATCTGGTCGTGCTTATCACTTGATTATCTAAGGCAAGATAAAATGGGGCTTCGTCAAATTGGCCAGTCAGAACCACGTTGGTCCCAACTCGTTCTGCTTCAAAGGTCAAAAGTTTTGGTGCGGTCCTATCAAGGGTAAAAGTAACCGTGTTGCTGGGCTGGCTAAGGTTTACGCCATCAAAACTCGTAACCTTAAGATCGTAAGTCCCGTTGCCCAGGGCCTCTGGCAATTCATACTCAATCTCTTGGGTGGTTGAGCAGCAGAACAATGAAGCAGAGACAGTTTGCCTGGCAAAACCATCTTTTTTGGTCAGCTCAATATTAAAAATGAGTGGCATTGTTGGAGGAGATAGGACAATTTTGGCATCAGTAGCATTGAGCTTCATATTGGGATTTGGTGATAAGATCTTTACTTGTTCTGGCTGAGGTAGCTCGATGATAGCCCGGCCTACGTCCTTATCATTAACTGCTAAGCCAATTAAGTTTTGATTAAATGGTTGCAGCAGGGCTAATTCACCGCTAAAGTAGAATGGCTTATTGCCAAAGGTCTTTCCATTGTCCAAAGAAAGAGCAAGATAAGCATTGCTCCTGTCCAGATAACTGTTTTGCCAATAAACACCGAGTCCACTTTGGCTCGGCAACAGTGAAATTCCCAGTGACGTGATCGTGTCAGCAGTTTGAAAAATAGTGGTGGTTTCAAAGCTGGGCAGCTGGGCATATAGGATCCTAGTGTATTGGACCTGGTTGTTTTGAGCGATAAGGGCCAAGTGAACAACTTGATCTTGATCAATCATAATCCTGGGCATGGTTAGGGCCTCGTTCGTGATTATCAGGCTTTGCGTGGCAAAAAACGTTTCGCCCCTGTTTTCTGAAATAGTGTAAGCTAAATTTGTTGCTTCCTGCCAAACAATGGCCAGGGACTCGTCTCTTATGGCAAGATAAGGGCTGTCCGCGTTTTCTGCCAGTTGGACAGGACGACTAAAGGTTTTGCCCTTGTCCTTGGATAGCGCAAAAAAAAGAGGGCTAAGTTCCTGGTCTTTGCTTACAAAAACCAGGTAGATATAATTCTGAGCGGTGATAACATTAAAAGCTGTTGCTTCTTGGCTAAAGGTATATAGAGTAGTAGCTTTGGCGTTTCCCTCACGAGAGAGCAGTAAACTTTGCTGGCTAAGGCTAAATGTATTAAGCTTACCCACATTATCAAGGGTATATTTCTCTTGAGTATAAGCCAAAACGTTTTGGCCCAATAAGATCAAGCAGACCAAAGTCATAATTAACTGTCTTAGTTGCATTTGGCTTGATTTTAGCACTGCAAGAAAATTGACGCAAGTGAGCAACTCTTTACTACTTAAGGGTTATTAGTTATAATGAAAAACCAATGATAAATAATTCTCGTAAGATCATTATAGTAGGTGCTGGCCCAGTTGGTTGCTATTTAGGGCAATTACTTAAACAAATGGGGTTTGACCCATTAATACTCGAAGAACACGGCGAGGTCGGTAAGCCAGTCCAGTGTGCTGGGATAGTTGGCAAGGGGACATTTGCTGATATGCGGTTGCCAGTTTCAGAGCGTTCGATCTTAAATATCATTGATGGGGCAAAGGTAACGTTTAAAGATCAGGCCTTTCAGCTTTTAAGGCCAAAAGTTGCTTATATTGTTAGTCGCGAGATCTTTGATAAGGAATTAAGCCAAGGCTTGAAAATTGAGTATAATACCTTGCTCCAGGATATCCACGTGATCAAAGAAGGATATCTGCTTAAGACCTCTAATGGCGAATATTTTGCTGATTTAGTTATTGGGGCTGATGGTCCTAATTCAAGGGTTCGTAAGTCGCTTGAGTTTTCCTCAGATATGAAACTCTACCGAGGCTATCAATACCGGCTTAAGATGGCTTTGCCCAAGACCAACCAGGTTGAGGTCCATTACGTTAAGCCTTTTTCTTTGTTTACTTGGTTAATTCCTGAGGGTAATGGGACTGTGCGTTTAGGTACAATTTCTCACAATCCCTATCGTGAACTTAAGGAATTTATGGAAAAGCAGTCGATTAATGGGGAAATTATTGAAAAAAATGCCGGGGCCATCCCGATCGGCACGTGTCAACTGGTCAAAAAAAATGCGGTTTTGATTGGTGATGCCGCTTGCCAGATCAAACCAATCACTTCTGGTGGCATTTATTATGGGATGAAGGCTGCTGAATTGTTGGCTGACGCGATCAAAGAAAATCAACTCTCGCTTTATGAAAAAAAATGGAAAGATGAGTTTGAGCAAGAGGTTAAGATCTGTTTATTGATTCGCTATATCTTAGAAAATATGCCAGATGATGTTTTGCAGTGCATCTTTCGCCATGTGGCTGACAATGTTTCCTTGGTCGAAAAAATGGGCGATTTTGAGAACCACTCATCAGTTGTCTGGAGCTTAATCTTAAATCCGCGCACTTACCCAACAATCGGGGCATTGCTGCTTGGCATGCTCAAAAGCCCTAAATTTCTGCTGCGCTCTTTCTTTCGATTACCGCGCTAAAAATTGTGAAACGGTGTTATTATTTATTAACTTGCTTGGTTTTGTTAGGACTGCTTTTTGTCTCTCGGGGTTTTTGGCTTACTCGCTTGGCTGAGTTTTTGATTGTTAGTGACAAGCTTGTGCCGGCAGATGTTATTGTGGTCTTAGCTGGCGATGGCAATGGTGAGCGCGTTGATGAAGGGGCTAAACTTTATCAGGTTGGCTATGCCCCTAGAATCCTAATGAGTGGCGGCCCATTAGCTTGGCACCTGACCTGTGCTGAGTGGATGAAAAAGCAGGCGGTTTTTCTTGGGGTGCCGGCGAGGGTACTGGTGCTTGAGGCTCAATCAAGGTCAACTCTGGAGAACGCTAAGTTTTCCCTGCCTATTTTAGCCAAGTTGCAGACAAAATCAGTAATTCTAGTGACTTCTCCAACGCACACTAGACGGGCCAAATGGGTTTTTGAGCGTGTCTTACGCCCGGCGCAGATCAAAGTTTATGTGGTTCCGGCTCGAGCAAGCGAGTTCAAGCTTAGTTGTTGGTGGACAAGGCATGAGGATATCCAGCTGGTCGTTTGGGAATACGTTTCCTTGGTTTATTATTTGTTACGCGGAGATTAGGATTTTATTGTATAATATTTAGCAAGACCATTTTTAGCAAGGGGGGGGGAAAATGTCAAAGGATATTGTTTGTGTAACAGGTGGGGCAGGCTACATTGGAGCGGTATTGGTAAGAAAACTATTGGAACAAGGCGAAAAGGTCAGGGTTTATGATAAATTATATTTTGGTGACAAAGCCTTAACAGATGTTTTGGACCGAATTGAGCTGATTCCCGGGGATGTACGCACATTCAAGGCCGATGTTCTAGATGGTGTTAAGTGTGTCATGCATCTTGGCTCTTTGTCTAATGATCCCACAGCAGAGTTTGACCCTAAGGCTAATCACGAAATTAATTTTGAAGGCACAATGCGGGTTGCTGAAGCCTGCAAGCGCCAAGGGGTTAGAAAGATGACCTTGGCTTCCTCCTGCGCTGTTTATGGCTTTCATCTTGATGGTGTGGTGGACGAGCTTTGTCCAACCAATCCCCAGTCAGAATATGCTAAGAGCAAACTTGATGCTGAGGTAGGCTTGCAATCATTGGTTGACACTAACTTTTGTCCGGTAGTCTTGCGTCAAGCAACTGTTTTTGGGTTCTCTAACCGCATGCGCTGGGATTTAGTGGTTAATACAATGACCATGGATGCTTTTGATAAGGACCGAATCCATGTTTATTGTGCTGGCGACAATTGGCGGCCCTTAATTGATGTCAATGATATTGCAGATGGCCACATTATTGCCATGAAGGCGGCAGAAGATAAAGTGCGGGCCGAGGTCTTTAATCTAGTTTTGAAAAATTTCAGGATTTTAGAGCTTGGCCATTGGATCCGTGAAACTATTAAGCCACACCGCAAAGTTGAGGTGGAGGTTCTTTTTGGTTCTAAGGAATCTCGCAGTTATCAGGTCTCTGGCGAAAAAGCTAAAAAGGTTTTGGGTTTCGCGCCCAAAGTTTCGGTTGAGGTGGCTGTGACTAAAATTTGGGAGATCCTGCGCTCTGGCCGTTTCACGGATTTCTCAAATCCCATTTACTATAATATAGACTGGATGAGGTTGTTGGTTGAGATGGAACAAAAGTTGAAAGTGATTGGCAAGGTCTTTTAATTATGCAAATAGGTTTTGGTTATGATGTTCACAAACTGGTCCGCAAGCGGAAACTGATTATTGGTGGGGTCCAGATTGCTTATGAAAAGGGGTTATTGGGTTGGTCAGATGGGGATGTTTTGATCCATGCAATTATTGATGCTCTCTTGGGTGCCATGGGAGCTGGTGATATTGGCCAGTTATTTCCAGCTGGTGATAAGAAGTATAAAGGAATTTCCAGCTTAAAACTTCTAGCTAATGTGGCTGAACTCTTAAAAAAATCAGGTTTTGCCATTAACAATATTGACGCTACTGTTGTGGCTGAAGAGCCTCGCCTGGCGCCCTACATTGCAGAGATGAAACAACAGCTGGCTGACTGTTTAGGCATAGCTGGCCAACTAGTTAATATTAAAGGAAAAACCGAAGAGGGCTTGGGCTTTACTGGCACGAAAAAAGGCATTGCTGCCTATGCTATTTGTTTGCTTCATAAGGAGATTAAGTGCGGCTAGGGGTTAATATTGACCATATCGCGACCCTGCGGCAAGTTCGTTTAGAGCAAGACCCTGATCCAGTCAAAGCAGCCAAGGAGGCTCTAGCTGGCGGAGCCGATGGGATTGTTTGCCATTTGAGAGAAGACCGGCGGCACATTCAGGAGCAAGACGTTTATCAATTGCGCCGACTAAAAACCCGCTTGGACCTGGAAATGGCAGCTACTTCTTGGATGCTCAAATTTGCCCTAAAGCTTAAGCCTGATCTGGTAACCATTGTGCCTGAAAAGCGGCATGAGCTCACCACTGAGGGCGGGTTAGAGGTTGGCTTACAACTTGACAGGTATATTTCTCAATTAAAGGCTAGTGGTATTTTAGTTAGTTTGTTCATTGATCCAGAGGCCAAGCAAATTAAAGCTGCTTCTCTGGTTGGGGCAGATTTTGTTGAACTGCATACTGGCAGTTATGCCAATGTCTCAGCCGCGAAAAAAAAGAGCGCACTTGACCAGATAAAGAGGGCTGTCCAATTGGCTATGGACTTTGGTTTGCAGGTTAACGCTGGGCATGGCTTAGATTATAATAACGTCAAGCCAATTGTTAATCTAGCTGGGATTGAAGAGCTTAATATTGGGTTTGCGATTATTGCCAGGGCAGTTAAGGTGGGACTAAGGCAAGCAGTCAAAGAAATGCGGAGGTTGGTAAAATGAAAATAGCTTTAGGGTCTGATCATGGTGGTTATAAGCTAAAAGAGATTATTAAAAAATATTTGCAGCACAAACAGTTGGAATTCGTTGATTTTGGGACTGACTCTTTGCAATCAGTTGATTATCCTGATTTTGCGTTCCCAGTGGCTGAGGCTGTGGCTAAAGGGGAGTTTGAAAAAGGAATTTTATTTTGTGGCTCTGGGGTTGGGGTAACGATTACAGCCAACAAGGTCCCTGGGATCAGGGCGGTCAATGCTTATGATACTTATACGGCTAAACAAAGCCGCCAGCATGGGGATTGTAATGTGCTTTGTTTAGGTGGTCGCAGGCTTTCAAAAGCTAAGGCAACCAAGATCGTAGCTACCTGGTTAAGGACGGATTTTTCTGGAGATGAGAGGCATTTGCGTCGCTTAAAAAAGATCGAACGATGAACAAAGAAAAAAAAGCCCTGATTATGTCTGCTGGTTATGGCACCAGGCTCGAGCCATTGACTTTAGCAGTGCCTAAACCAATGGTGCCAATTGTTAACCTGCCAACCATGCAGCATAACATTGAGCTCCTTAAGCGTTATGGTTTTTTTGATATCACCGCCAATATCCATTATCATCCAGAACAGATTGAAAATTATTTTGGTGATGGTTATGCCTTTGGGGTAAAACTCGGCTATTCTTTTGAGGAAGAGCTGCTTGGCACAGCCGGCGGGGTAAAACGCATGGCCTGTTTAGCTAATGTTAAAGAGCCATTTTTAGTTCTCTCGTCTGATGCTTTAACAGATATAAATCTTGAGCGGATCTTTGAGTATCATTGCCAGAAAAAGGCTTTAATTACAATCGCTTTGTCCAAGGTTGAAGATGTTAGTCAGTTTGGGGTGGTTATCCAAGATAGTGAGGGACAGATTATTGGTTTTCAGGAAAAGCCAACTCAAGCTGAGGTGCAGAGCGATCTGGTTAATGCTGGGGTATATGTTATTGATCCGTCGGTCCTTGAGATGATACCAGAGGGGTTTTATGATTTTGGCAAACAGCTTTTTCCGTTGCTGATTGGGCAAAAAGCCAGGATTTTTGGCTATCGTATGCTGGGTTATTGGAGCGATGTTGGTTGTTTAGATAAATATATTCAAGCTAGCTATGATGCTATGAAGGGTCTAGTGAAGGTTGGCATCCCTGGGAATCGGGCTGGGTCAGCGACCTGGATCGGCGAACGAGAAAACATCAGCCCATCAGCCCGTTTTGAAGGGTCTGTTATTATTGGTGATAGTTGTGTAGTCGGCGATAATGTCTACATTAAAGATTCAGTGATTGGTGACAAATGTGTTGTTGAAGCTGGCGCGATTATTACTGGATCGGTTATTTGGTCAGATACGGTCATTGAAAAAGCTGCCCATTTGACCTGTTCTGTAGTGGCCAGTTGGTGCCATATCGGGGCTCGGGTTAAGGTCCAAGAGGGCAGCGTGGTGGCTAACCGTTCCATTGTTCGACCTGATACTGTCCTGTCTCTTCAGACAAACCTACGGCCAAACTCAATTATTTAACCCCATGCAAGTTTTTTGCCAGTTATTCCGATATAGAGGTAGGAGGGAAAATAATGAGTGTACAATTTAGCTCAATGGTCCCAACTAAAAGCACCGGAGAAATTAATTCTAGAAATGATGAGCAGGGTTTAAGGCGTGGTCTTCAGGAAGCTGCTGGTGGCATGGAGCAACTTTTGCGAACGGACACAGAGCGCGAAGGGCATGGTGTCCCATTAGTTGGCCAAGATCAGGATGGTCAAGAATACAGTATGGGGGAAGATCGTTCGCTTGGTGGGAATATCATCAATCGTTTATTTCATCATAATAATTCAATATATTTGAATGATACCGAAGCCCCGGCTGTTAGTCACAGACATGAGGAGGGCGGCGACGCTTTAACACCCTTAGGAGGCAGTGGTACCATTGCTTAATGATCTTTTTATAAACTTTAATTGGCAAACATTTTTCTTGGCCTTGATGTTTTTTGTGCTGGTTTCTAATCTTTTTAATTTAGGCAAGACTTATTATAAAAAGGCTAGGCTAGATACGCAGGCCAAGCAAGCTGAAGCAAAATTGCAAAAGCTACAAAAAGAGTTGAAAGACAAAGAAACAGAACTAAACCAATTGCTAGAGATTAAGGAGAAATAAATGGGACTTCCTGGACCAGATAAAACATCTATTTGTCCGCCTTCACTTGTTGGAGGGAGACATATTACCCCAAGGTCAGCTAGTAAAGATGATCAGCCAGCTAATGTTACCACAGATGATCAGGTTGTTATTAGTCCTGCGGCTAGGGATGGGGCGATAGTTCCCAGCCCTACGGTTGCCCCTGATGCGGCCGCGGCCGCAACCCCTCAATCTCCACCAGAAAATGCCGGTGCCCCTAACCGCAATGCCATGCAAACTGCTGGTAACCTATTTTATGGGCTGGCCCAGCGGGAATTGAGCGGGGACGAGCTATCTTCAGTTAACGAAGAGTTTAATCATGGTGGTCACTTGAACCGCTACAATTTTAACCGTCACTTTGGGACCCATATGACTCGTGATGCTTGGCGGGCCTTGACCCACGGTCGGGAGAGGATTGACAGTTGGGATGAGATGAACGGCTACCTGCGGGAGTTTGAGGATTTCTCTCGAGCAACTGGGATCTCTTTTCGTTATTGGTCCCAATGTGGTCACATTGTAACGGTCAATCAAGCGGCTTTAGGTCGCCAACTTGAGTACATTCAAGATGCTGAGACCATTGTTAGAAATAACTGGCAGCTCTTGATGCGGGTCATGAGCTTTATTCTGCCTGGAAATAATTATGAAGGTGAGCTAAACGATGTTGAACATGAACCTGATCGTAGTGCGCGAGAAGAAGCAGTGATTCAATCTTTGATTCATGATTTTACCACTGAGGTCCAGGGTGATCCACACCGACGGGAACTATTGGCCATGGCTTTGTTTAACCAACTAGAAGGCCATGCTCGTCGTGAAAACGGGGTACGCCTTGATCGCCTTGGCTTACAAGATCCAGTCGTGGCCGAAAGATTTGCTCGCACCCAGTTTAACGACTGGATCATGCGCTCTGATCCCAATAGTCCTGATTCTGTGACCAGGGATGAGGCCCGTGCTGTCCGCAGATTTTCTAGAGATATTGAAGGGCTCAGGTCTATGCGGTTAGACGGCAGGTTGACGGAGGCTGATTTAACCGCAACTTTTGGCGATAGGGCCGGAGCAGTTTGGGACGTTCTAAGGAGTGACGATCGCCAGTTTGTTGATGATGATGGCTATGTTACTAACAGGTTGACGGATGAAGTTACAAGTATTGAGGGCTTAACTCCTGAAGAGGTTGCTCAAGCTACTACTCTTTTGCAACGCAGTCGAGCTGCCCACGAAAGATTTAATCAACTTGATACTGAAACACCACAGTTTGCAGCTTTCCTTGTTCAAGTAAGAAGCGGTACAGATCGCGCCCAGCTTGCGGCTGCCCTTGAGAACCTGCCGCTTATTGGTGACTCAGAAGATGTTGCTGCTGCCCCGCCTGAAATAGTAACGGTAAACACCGCAATTACTCCGTCTAATGAAGAGCCAAACGTGCCTCCAACCACCTAGTTTTTCCCCGAAAAAATCATAAAATTCGTGCAAGTTTACTACCTTATGACTCGATATATATATTAGACATGCCAACAGGTGTAAACCAAACAATTGATGCCCAAAAAATAGCAGAGCTAGAGATTCAGGAGCAGCTTGCTGGCGCTGGCGCAGCAGCCGCCAATTATCTTGATCCGCGTGAAACGTCAGTTTCTGAAACCGAACCAACTGATAGTGCTGATATTTCTGGCCCGCCTGCCAATTCCCCCCAAGCTAATGACGCAATTTCTCAAAATGCCCCATCTGAAGACGATGAAACTTATCTAGAAAATAGTGATGACTACAACAACTCTGTCCACAATGGCCATGGGGCATCATCGAATTCAGGCGGTGATGCGCTTGATGCCATTGGTGAGATAGATGATATTGATACCGGCCTAGAAGAGGAAGTTTTAAGTTTTAACGATGAGGCTTATATGGTCTATGACGAAGAGCTTGGATATTATGTGCCTGACGCTGAATCGCTGGAACGTTGGGAACAATTTCTGATTACCCAAGCCAATATTTTAGCTGGTTTAATTGTTGTTTTGACGAGTCAATTTGAAGCCAGAAAGATTGCTGAAGAGGCTTTTACTGGCATTCCTATTCAAGAAAATAAAAACTCTTATAAAGATGTTTTTGCCCGTAAGATTCGCTTCTTTCAGAAATGTACCCAGATTGCGATTAGTAAACTTTACCAAAGAATTAATACTGAGAATCAGCGCTTGCTTAATGAGCGGTTAGAGGCTAGTAAGATCCAACGCGGTGACTGGGGCGGCTTTTTTACTGATGGTGATATCTGGTCTAGTTGGGACAAATGGTGGAACAATTTTAAAGGAATGGGCCGAGATATCTGGAATTATTTGTCTGGTGGTGATTATGACAAAGAAGAAGCGAGCAACCAACTTCACGAATATGATAAATACTTAAGAGCTGCCAAAGAAGCTTTGTTGCAAATGAAAGAGATAATCAAATCACTTGTCGAGCTGATCAAAAGCTCTTTTTCCAGTGGAAAGACAAGTGAGATGGCTCGGAGCATGATCTCTGGATTAGTCCAGTTTAATAATTATCTTGATGAAATCGCTGCGAACGTTGCGAGATCTCAGCAAGAGGTGATGGATCAATTAGATGAGTTGGATGGTGATGAGGATAAAGGATTCTGGGAAAATTTGGGCGACCTATTTGTTGGCCTTTTTACTGGTGACCTTAATAAAATGTTGGATGCTTTGATTGGCTTGACTGATATTGTGTCTGGTTGGCTTGATTATATCGGCCTGGGTTGGATTATGGAACCGCTTAAGTGGGGGTACGAGCTAATTGAGTCAATTCCTCGCATAATTGTTGATTTATTGGACATGGCCTTTAAGTGGTGTGCTGAAAATCTAGGTGGTTTTGGCAAGATTTTTGAAGGGGCTAACTGGCTTATGCACACAGTAGCAGATGGCATCAATTGGGTCTGTGATAAAATGGGTGATTGGTCTGGGCTTGGTTCAATTAATTATTTTGCGACTAATCAATATGATTTTTTTAATGTTCTAAATTATATTGAGGAGAATGATGTCACCAAGGTCATTGAAAAATATCGAGGAGAGATACTTTCAGGTAGCAATGCTTATCGGGCTTACCTGTCTTTAAAGCTGCTAGGAGCAGATCTGCGTAATATATCTCGACAGAAATTTACCGAACTTTCTGGGATAAGAAATGATGCTGAACTATTAATGCAATCCTCTGAGTCTGTACTTGGCCATGTTACCCAGGCTTTTGATGCGATCTTGTCGCAAGCAATGATTGCGGTTAAGGCCCATAACGAGAATACCAGGGTCTTATACAGCTTTAAACAATTGCTTGAGGCTTGTGATTATAAGAGAATAGCTTCGGCTTTAACTGTGGTAGTCTTTGTCCTTGGTTGTATCTATACGGCTGGGACAGCGAGTGCGGGAGCTATTGCCCTGGCTGCGGCTATTTGTGCTTTAACTGCAGCTCTCATGAATGCCATTGCTTCTTATAAGGCTGGCCAGGTAAAGCCATTTAATCCATTGGCCCCAAGTGTTGATGATATTGGGGAGTATGGCAAGAACAATATAGGGGCAACTGCTGTTGATGTAATCAATCAAATAGATGCATCTGAACGGATGAATATTGCAGCCTCGGCTTATCAACGAGGGTTAATTACTAGAACCCAAGACGGTTATTATTATCTTGATACAGCTCAATTTTCAGTTTACGAAATTAATCAAAAAATATTGGACAATGCCCTGCGCTCAGTTTTTTCATTGCTTAAAAACAGCAAAGATCTACGAAACTTGGCTAGCGCTGAATTTACTGGCTCTGCTGCCGCTGATTCTGGAGAGGCTTTGCTTTCGAACGCGGTGGAAAATATTTTACTACAGCGGCAAATTGTCCAGCAGGCAATCAAATTTCAACACCAGGAAATAGTTACAGCGAAAAATATTGCTAGACAAGCCGAACTCGCAGCTAGAAACGCAGTTATCTCTGGTTTAGCCCAGGCGGCTGGGGCATTGGTGGGGGCGGGGATTGGCGGCGCGATCAGCCAATCTCTTTGGACAGTTTTTATGGCTATTGGCTCAGCTGTTGCTTCATCTTTATGCCAACTTTTATTGACCCTTTATGATCCTCAAACTGCTTATGGTATGACAATTCCTAACTCGAACGAGATACTTAATCGCATGCTTAGGTCTAAAGGCGGAGATTCGGTAGAATGTAAGCTTGATGCTGCAGAGTTAGCTGCCCTTGGGGAGATGTTAGAAAATGGGGTGGTTGGTACTGGTGACGGGTACCACGGTGTTAATGTAGACGTTTTGACTGAAATATATTCTAAACTTGGGGCGATTAATGCAGCTAAAGACGCGATCGCCAAGATGCGGGCCTTGCCCTCTCAATTAAGGGCTATCGTTAAACAGGAGTTTTCAGGAACTGCCGGTGGAACTTCGGGTGAGCTTACTAATGCAGTAAATTCTGCTTCTTTTAGAACACTGATGAGGGTGGCTAGTAACATGAGCCGCTTCCTGCAGGAAAAGGTCAAGATAATGAATCGGGCGCGTGATGCTGAAAAACAATTTTATACGGCTTTAGCTACTACCATTATTAATGGTGTCATTGGCATTGCTGGGGCTGCTGTGGCTGGGGCAACTAATGGGGTGACCTCAGCGGTGGCTCAAACTGCCAATCGAATCGCCACTGGGATGACTTCTAGTTGCATGGCCTTAGTTAATGCTATCGTGTCAGTTGCCATGTCGGCTGACGCAGCAGTCTCTGGCGAAGGTTTTTATAATAATTATGATGCTAAAACCACAGTTGATCAAACAGGTCGCCGGATCAATAATCCTAATAATGTTGATGAGCGTTTAGATAGAATGGAATATGAAGTGCTGATAGAAATGAATTCTTCAATGATTGAAACCCTAAATGGCACTTCGGATACAGTCAGTGCTTCCTCAACAAAACTCTCTAGCCGTCTCAGGGCCTTGTATAATATTCGTGAAATGTTAGCGACCGCGCGTTCCTTATTGTCTGCCTCCCGAAACCAAGCTAAGTCACAATTTACTGGCAAGAAGGTTGGTGAATTAGATTTTGGTAAAGAAGCAATGTCTAATTATGAAGAAGTCGCCAGTTCTATCCTTGACTCTCTTAAAACAGCGCTTTATGTCTTAGTTGAACGACATAATCAGATAGCTGAGGCTAAAAAGCAATCTATTTTGCAAGCTATCAATGTTGGTATTAGTGTAGCGAATTTTGCTCTTTCGCTGCGTTCCTCTCTTTTAAATGCTGAGCAAATCAATATGCAAAATTCCCATCAAGCTGAAAGTGTTCAATCTTCTCAGTTCCATATGACCGCGGGTGAGATGCAGGAACAGGTTACTACCTTGGGTAAAATCTCCTCAATTCTTAATGTGGCTGGGGACTTTTTAGTAAATTTAGTGATTGATCCCATTTACGATAGTGTAGCTAATGCTAAGGGTGAAAAGGCCTCTGATCCTAAAGAGAGCCACAGCTTGGATGTTAAGAGTTCTGGCCATAAGAAGGGGAACTATTTTGATTCTGTGTCGAATATGGACGCTGCCATCAATGAATCACAATTTATGCTGGCTCTCATAGAACAAAATAGTGCTAAGCATGCTAAGATTGTGGCCCAGTCCAGAAAACTAACTGAAAGTTTTATCTCCCAGGTCAAAGGGTTACCTAGCCTTATTCATGGCCTGCAAAATAATGAGTCTTCTATTTATTCAAGTGGGACGGTATCTGCTCCCACCGCGACTGACCGCACCAGCATTGTCCCAACCGGCCCAATTGATGTTCGCCAAGCCCAAGTTATCGCCACAAACATTATGCATATGGATGGGGATGAGCAATCCAGCGCTATCCAGCGTGTGGCCCAAATGCCAGACCAACACGGGGTACGCTTAATCTTAGATCACTTGCAACGCATGAGCGCAGATGATCCTGGGGTGCAAGCCTTGGTTAGCCAAGCCATTGCCTCTCTTCAGGTTCAACCACAATCAGAGCCAAGACCAACTGAATTTCAGGCAACAGATGACCAGCCGCCACCCTCAACCGAGGCCTTGATGCAATATGCTGATCAGATTGAGCTGGCGTTATCGGCCTTAACTGAACAGGCTGACCAGACCCAGTCAGAGGTCGAGGTTGTAGCCCACGATGTTGAGCATGCTTCTGAGCGATTGAGTGAGATCAATGACCAAGTGACAGCGGTGGAGAGCCAATTATCAGGGGAGCGTGAGCCTGAGTTGCCTGAATTACAGGCCCAATTGGCTGATTTGGAAAACCAAAGGCATGCGTTGCAGACACAACTAAGGGGCCTAATGACCAGACGACGGGATCTAGAAGCTCAACTTGCTCAATTGAGGGCTGATAATGTGATCCAACGCGAAGCCCTGCAAGAGAATTCACGACAGATGTCTGACAGGCTAGTGGTGATTAGCCATGAAATCGAAGCCTTAGGAGACGATCCAGATCCGGCTCGTTTGGCTGACCTGCGGCGCGAACAACAATTGCTGCAAACTAGGCTAAATGCTACCCGTTCAATTATTGATAACGACTTGCTTGGTCACAGAGAACAAGCGCTTAGTCAAGAGTTAGCAGAGACACGAACAAATATTAAGAGGATTAGAGGGGAGCTACGACCCCTTCAGGAGCGGATTGGGCAGCTTCAACGTGAAATCAGCAGGAGAGAAGAGGATCAAGCTCGGCAACCCCAATCAAGCGAGGTGTTAGGGGAACAGAATGGGATGATGAGCTCTGCTTGGAATTTTGCCAGTGAACTGCTAGGATTAAGCAGGCGCCGGGCTGAAGAAGACCTTGAGACTGTGGCAGAGCAATCCGAACGCCCTGCGCCAGGAACCGTTGACACGAATGTTATTTTGGCAATGAGGGGGGCGCAAGGTGGTCGGAATTTCCATGATCAGTATCAGCGGGCCCAGCAAGAAGAGGACTTTTTAGCTGGTCGAGCAAATCATAATGGTCATACGGGGGTATGTTAAAATGAATATTTCTGGGATTAATCCTGCTAATAATGAGCTTGCTAACATAAAATCAAATAATCAGCAGAATAGCCTAACTAACAACCAGGGGCAAAATTTTATGGCCAGCTTAGATGAGGTCAGGCGTTCAGCCAACCTGGAAATCTCTAATGGCAATGCCGCGGGCTCTCTCAGCTTTTCTCGGCGCAAAGAAGAGCATGTTGAACCATTTAGCTTTCAAGACCTGGAAGAAGAGCTCATAGACGACCATATTGCTCGGATCCAAAAGATGATCAAGGACCTGCAAAAGTAGGCTATGGACCTTAGGCGATAGACCTCAAAGAGCATACAAGTTTTTCCGCTTTTAATACGATAATACAGTTGAGATGATCCAAGCATTAAATATAGGTAGCAATAATAATTCGTCAGGTTTAGAGAATACCTCTCTTAATGGGAACAATCTTTTATCACAACTTGAGGACAGGGTCAATCAAGCGCTCTCACAAAAAGATCAACCACTGGGTGGCAGTGGCGGGCCAGCTGCTCCAGGCTTATCTCATCAGCAAATGGCAAATTTGATCTCAGATATTGCTGACAAACCAATGCCAGGCATGAAGCATAATTCCGTGGTGTAGGATGCAAGTTTAGTGCTACTTATCTCGATAAGATAGGTAGAGGACCAAGTCAAGGAAAAAGGAGGTGAAAAATTATGGGTACAGCGTTTGAAAACTCAGTAGTTAGTGCGCTTAATATGCAAGATAGTCGCAACGAGGATTTATTGCAACAGGTAGTTAGTGCGGCTGACGCAGTTTCTCGCAACGACGCTGATGTCATTATGAGTTCTACCGACATCGAGAGTTCAACTCGTTATCAGAGTGCAGATAAGGAATCAGAGAGAACAGACATAGCCAATCAAAATGGCGCGATCCGTTGGGGTGGCCAAATGGCTTCACTTCAAGGTACTGGTGGTGTGGCTTTGTTAGAGTACGCAAAAGATGCTATACAAACTGCAGTTTCCAATATCTCTAGTATTGGGACAAACCAAATGCAGATCAGAAAGATTACAGAACGTAAAATGTCTAATCAATAATCTTAAACTAAGCCCTCTGCTCGTCAGAGGGCTGTTTCCTTAAAGCCTTTAGCCAAAGATTTTAAGGAAGTCAGTAAAAAAAGGAGGTTGAAGATTTATGAGCGATTCAAGTCCGCTAGTTGGAAACAATCTTTTTTCAGATTTAGGCTTTGATGGACGGGTCACCCGCGATGTTGTCTTGCAATTTAGTAAGGGGTTTAGGTCTAAGCTCGGTGACATCATGAAAATGTTGGTTGATGATAACGCAGACCTAGAGATTGGTGGCTATGTTATTCCTGCTGACCAAAAATACGGAGCAGCCGGGACCTACCTGCTCAATGAGTGGCAGTCAGAACAAGAGTTTATTTTATCTCAGTTATTGGAAGCAGTTAAGTTTGAACAGACTTGCGATAAACAAGTTCAAAACAGCTTTTCATAAGGGTGCTGAACTTTTTGTTGATTACTCGGAGAAACAATGTTTTATAATAGATATGCTTATGAAACAAATCTTGATATGCTGCAAAGCCGCAAGCCCCGAATGGGGATTGTGCCTCAAGGCCCTGATCTGGCAAATTTTATTACTTCCAATGCTGACCTAAAGCGTTTGGCTAATTTTGGCGGTGAAATGATGAAGTTCCTGCCAGAGTTTGAACAGATGGCTTATGAAGGAAAAATGCTGGCAACCCCAGGAGAAGAGGGCGCAGTGCTTATCAGTCATGGTGAGGATGGAGAAACTTGGGTCACGCAAGAATGGCTTGAAGCGCTCAATAAATATACTGTTTCAGTCAGTGAAGCAGAAGCCTTAGGGCTTGACGGTATCAGTGCCTATGATGCGGATGGCGATGGGTCTATTACCAACACGGAGACCATCCGTTGGGCTGAGGCATCAAGCGTTCATACTAGCGTTCATACTAGCGATGGTATGGTCGAGGATCGCAAAACTTGGATTTCTGGTCAGCATCATAGGGTAGGTCGGTTTGGTAAGTTCGGGTCAGAAGACGACTCTGGCTTTGCTGGTGGTGGGCTGGGCAAAAATTTTAAGAACTTTGACCTGGAGACATCTGCCTCAGAATGGAACCACATTAACCAACGAGGCAATGGGGCTGCTGATAGCCAAGCTTTAGCCATTGCTGATCAAGCGTATTATATTGGTGATACCCTTTCAGCTGTTGGCGCCAGCTGGGACGAGGTTAAAGAGTTGTTTAATCGACCGCAATTCCAAGGCAAGTCATTCTTTGATATTGTTATGGACGGATCTTATAAAACCTTGACTGAGCCTCGTGATTCTTTTTTGTTTATCGCCGCGCTCTACGAGTCAAGAGAGCGGGCCTGGGACTGCTTAACTGAAACAGTTGGTCCGGTAACATCTACCCGCAATGATGCAGAGATGATGGCTAATGTTAACTCTTTTATTAAGGGGAATAACCCTTATCTTAATCACCATGCTTTATCACTTTTCCCGCTTTTCTTTTATGCCCAGCACTCATTTTTAAGCCAAGTAACCATGTTCTATGAGCAAGGCAAGGCTTATCGTGAAGATGTTCATACGAGTCGAGGCGATGGCTATAATGACTCAGTTTTGGACAATCAGAGATTTCATGAGTTTGTCGAGTGGTCAGGGCGGGGACAATATAACGCTGATCACGATATAGATTTGACAGCAAACCGCTCTGGCGGAGTGAATATGGCCGAGGGTGGAAAATTGTATGAATTTCGGGACAGTTTATCTGGAACATCAGGCTATGATGCAGTAAGTGGCTTAATTGAAGAATGGTTTGGCGCGACTGAAAGGGAAGATGAACCAAGGTGGGAGCAATACGGTGATCATGCCGTAGATGGTGGTCACTGGGTAACAGTCTCTGATATTGGCACGGTAACAGCAAAAACTTCTAGTAACATAGGCATCTCACTATTGCCCAATCAAGTCCTGGTCCAAAATTTTGATTCAGCTGCTTATGGCTGGGATAGAAAGGCCAATGCTAATGATTTTATTATTACTTCTTCAACAAATGGTGATATTACGTATCATGTAAACCAATTTGTCGACGGCGATGGTTGGACCCGTTTGCACAATGCCATCTATCCTGAGAGCCGCATTGAGCTTAATGCCTTAAACGGTCATAATCAATATGCTGTTTCCCAGTTTTATGGCCTAAATACTACCCAGGTTATGGGTGCGAGCCAGGCTTTTGCTAGTAACTGGATAGTTCATGATATAGGGATGTACCTTAAATATGGCGAGGGCATGGACATCTTATCTGTTTTGGAACGTTGTGCTAAAAAAAGACAGATACATGCAAATTTTAAGTACGACAAGACTTGCTATCAAGAACGCAAAGAAGAGCTTGAAGATGAGAAAGCCCAAGACGAAAAGATTGTATTGAAGCGTATGCAAAAAGCCAAACTTCTCTCGAAGAAATCACAGCATGGGTCGGCTAAGTCAGCATCTGGCAATAAACCTAGTGGTGCTAATCAGCAGGCGCAACATAATAATCGCGATGGTCACATGAAGGGAACAAAAGAATACTCCGCCAGCCTCCAAAAACTCAATCTACGGATCTTATCAGGCTCAAAAAAGAGAAAAGACTGGCTCAAGAAACTCAAAGAAAGCCATAGTTAATCACCTCATTTTAATCAAAAAAACATGCAAGATTTCCTCTCCAAATCACGATATATCATATAGAGGGTAAGTATGAGTGGAAGCATTGATCTAAATATGTCGCCAAATATGAATCATCGTTTTTATGGCTTGCTGCCGCAGCAGGCTGGGCGTGAGAATCAAGCAGCCGAAAACCCCAATCGTTTGTCCGAAGCCCAGGCAGCAACTGTTATTCGCGAAACCAATGTAGACCAGGGAGAGATTGGCGACAGGCGAGGAGACCAAATTGAGGCTGAGCTTGATGGTGAAGAAAGTCCAGTCCCTGTCACTGGTGACTCCTTAGCTCTTTCTGCTACAGTGGTGGCCTTGCCCAATGCAGTCAGACCCCCAGCCCAACCCCAACCTCAAACCCTGCGCGAAGGATTACGTCAACGCATGGCCTCACTTTATGAGCAAGCATATTCTAATTGTTTCCATCATAACGGTTTAGTTGCTCGGGTAGCAGAATGGTTAATGGGTAATGCTGTGGAACAGTTAGCCAGGACTGGCATGGGCCAAGAAGAACTGGCCGCGATCCGTGACCGGGTCCGCTTGCAATTAAGGGCACATGTTCAGACCAACCTGGAACAGGTTGTTTATGATGAAACAGTAATGGATGTTTGTAACTTATGAACAAACGAAAAAACGCTCAGAAAAAATTAATTAATGAGTTAAAAAAGCAGCTTTTAGTCCAAGCTGAGCGCTTAGGCGTGCGTGACCTATACACGCCTTTGGCCTTAGAGGAAATGAGGCTTGATGCCTTACGTAAGATCTTGACCGAATTTTATATGGAGCGTTCTAATCTTGAATATGAACTTAACATGATCGGCTCTAATAAAAAAGAGTTATTGATTAAATTAGAGCGCTTAAATGTTTTTATCCTCCGGGCCCAAGTTTTGCTCCAACAAAAATTAGAGTTTTGCCAGAAGTTACTGGACAAAGCTTGTGGTGATGTAGCAGATGTTCGCCGGGCCGTTAAGCGGATTGAAATACCGGCGAAGGTCCAGGCTGCGGCTTAAGGAGCTAAAATGAAATTGTCAGCTTGTTTGATCGTAAAAAATGAAGCGGAAAACCTGGCAAAAACATTGCCAGTGTTAGCGCAAGGTGTGGATGAGCTAATTATTCTGGATACTGGCTCAACTGACCAGACAGTGCCAGTGGCCCAAAGTTTTGGGGCCAAAGTCTTTCACTGTACTTGGAAAAATGATTTTGCTGCTGCTCGCAATGAGTCGCTCAAACACGCCAGCGGTGATTGGCTCCTCTGGATCGACGCTGATGAGTTTATTAGCGCGGACGACTTAAAACAACTTAACCAAGAACTCTCTTTGACTAAGGACACTGCTTGTTGCGTGGCCCTTTTTGAATCACCCTTAGGTCAGTGCGAGAAAAAAAGCGGCTATCAGCGGGTCAAGGTGTTTAAGAACGGCTTGGGCTATCATTTTATTAGGCCAATCAATGAGCAGCTGGTTGATCAAAACAACCAAGTTATTGCTGGGCCGGAAATCCCGGTAGCGATCTATCATTGGGGCAAAGATTTAGGCGAAAAGAAAATGACAGAAAAACGAGAGCGTTATGTTGCCTTGTATTCGCAAGCGCTAGAGGCGAGGCCAGGGGATGCGTACTTTCATTTTCTTTTAGCTAATAATTTAAACGAGCTAAAAAGATTACCTGAAGCGCTTGATCATTATGTCCAGGCCTCAAAATATACCAATGACCAAGGGTTGATTTGCCAGACCATGGAAAAGATCGCTGACCTTTTGCTGAGGCTAAAGCAACTGTCCCAGGCAGCCATGGTTGCCGAACAGCTGTTAGCTCTTGAACCTAATAATATCCCGGCCCGCAATGTTCTAGCTAGCGTTAATTTGGTTAACGGTAGGACCGAGGCCGCGGTCAAGCTTTTGCTTGAGGTCCTTGACCTTAAGACCGACGGAGCAATCACTGATTTTTATCAAGCTAAGTTCATGCCGTGTTTCCTGTTAAGCAAGGCTTATCAGTTAAAGGGCGAGGCAGACAAGGCCCAGTTCTATGCCAAGCAAGCCGCACAGCTGGCACCTAAGATCAGAGGTATAAACTAATGGGACTAGAACAAGTTAACCAACAACAATTAGGGGTCTTATCAAATCTGGCGGCCACTGACAACCTCCAGCAGGTTGTTAAAGCAGAGCTAGAAAGGCAAACTGACACAGACAACGCAACTAAGGTCCAAGAAACCAATGTAAAAAAAGCGATCAATGGTAAGACCCCAAAATTGGGCATAGAGCTTATTGCTGGCCTGGCTACCAAAATTGCCCAAACAATTATGATCCCGCAAAAGATCTTAACCAACTTAGAACAAGAATATGATTCTTTGCTTAATCCACGGGAGCAAAACACCCAGGACCTGGTAGAGATCAAGTACGCGGTAGGCAGGATTAATAAAGACGGACAAAATGGTGGCTCGCAAGCTGGCTCTGGGTTTGAACAAGGTGATGGTTCTGATCAAGCTGAAGGCGAGCAAGGTCAAGACACTGGCCCCGCAGACATCAGAGAATACGTTGGGGCCTACTCACAAATGCTGGTTTCCGGTGGCAGTGATCAAAAGAAAAAACTTGAACTGATAGAATCAAAACTGGTAGAACAAAAAGGGGTTTCTGCCCAAACCCTGCGCAATGTAAAAGTCCAGGCTGCGAATAATGTTCGAGGAGAGATCCTGCGCCAGATCAAACAATCATTTATCAAACAAGTGATTAGTCAGGGTAAGTCAATTGAAGGTCTACTGGCTAACAAGGAAACTCAAGGTTTGATTGATTTTGCCTTTTTTAACGATCGTCTTGGTGGTTATGACTTTGGTGGTTTAGATGGCCATCTTCAAGGTGCGGTTGACCAGGTCAAGAGTGAAACCCATAAAGAAATGCGCGAATTCCTTGACGAGGCCTTAACTCAAGAAGTAACCAAGAAGGCCCTTGGCAACAGCACCAAAAAGACCGAGCAGGAGATTGAAGGCTTGCTCAAGTTAGGGACTAAAGTTGGCTTTGATGTGCAGCAGTTTGTTGAAAAGATCCCACACTTAAAAGATCAGCTTGGCCTTGACCAGATTGTTAATTTTGAGTTTGTGGCGCCGGGTGGGGACCAAGGTGGGGATCAGAGGGAGCGGCATCGCTATCAATATACCCCAACAGAAGAAAAAGAGCTTTTGACTGATAAGCTAAGGGCCTTGTACCTGCGGCAGGCGGTCTATGGAGATCCCCGGACGATCTTAGAAAGTCAATTCAAAATGGTCAAATTTAAAAATGGCTTGATCAAATTAGGCGTGACCAACTTTGATGAAGTTGAGACAGAGGGCCGCGCTTTAGCTAAGGTCAAGCTGGTTGAGATGCTGCGTGAGGCTTTTGAAGAGCGGGCAACTTATGCCAAGCTTACTGGCCCAGCTTGGCAAATGACCGAGAAAAAGATCAAGATAGTACTTAAAAACTTGGCTAAACTTGGCATAGAGGTAACGACAACCCAATTAGATGAGCTGCGCGACCAGGCCAATACCAAGATGTTTAGTGTAGCTGAACATGAACTAAACATGATCAATATGGCAATTGACGCCAGGGGCGAGATCGCTTTTCTAACCTCAAAACGTAAGCTGGCAGAAGAGATCTTGGTCCGTTTAGCTGATGAAACCCATTTACAGCGGCCAGGATATGAGCTAAAATTATCTATACAGGAAGCTTGTTAAAGGAGGCGTAACATGATCCAACCAATTTCTGGGGCTGACAGCAATCTTCACGAAGCAGTTTCAGGCCTTAATGCCAGCAGTGTTGCCCGTGAGGTCTTTGATGAGTGGGAAGAGGTTAAACGCGACATTGACCAGTCTATGACCAGGGAACAGCGCACGCGGGCGATCGAGCGTCTAGAACAGCTGCAGCAAAGAGTTGCGCAAATCCGTGATTCTTTGGGCAATATTAATTCACTTGATCGTAGCTTGTCAAAAGTAGAAAGCGAGATTGAGGACCTAAGACGGCAACTGGGGATACCGGCTTAAAGCGAGCTTGCCTAAAAAATACTTAGCGTGTTAGAATGCCTTCTATATTATGGAGGCTGATAATTTTCTTTATCCTGAACATGGCGTTTCTGACTCTGGGGTACTAAAGTATAGTCTTTCCCCGTCGTACTGGAGCCTCCTGTCCCAAGATGTAATGAAATCCTTCTTAGCAGAGGTCAAAACAAAAGGTTGGCAAAAAGCGATCTCTACTTCGTCAAATCCTAAAATCAAAGCACTTTATTTGTTTACAGATTCTCCCTCTAGAGCTGATGGCACATTTTACCTTTCACTTAATGACCAGAGCAGGGTATTAGATCTTGGTTCTGGTTGGGGATCGTATACTTTTGCCTTATCACCTAGAGTTAAAGAGGTCGTGGCTGCAGATGCCAACTTAGAATCCCTAGAGTTTATTGCTCTTAGGGCTCGACAGGATAATTGTTGCAATATCTCGGCAGTACAAATTGAACCCCTGGACTTTGCTAAACTCCCTTTTGTCGATGGTATTTTTGATGCTGTTATTATGAATGGGGTCTTAGAATGGGTTGGTTCACACCTAAAAAAGGGTGATCCATTAAAGATCCAACAAAATTGTTTAAAAGAGGTCAGCCGGGTTTTGAAGCCGGGAGGAAAAATATGGCTGGGGACCGAAAACCGTTTTGGCCTGCGGTATTTTTTGGGCGCGCCGGACGATCATTTAAAATACTACTCCGAACAAGGGATTGCTTATACAACGCTTGTCCCTAGATTCATTGCCAGCCTCATCACCAAAAAAAAACTTGGCCAGCCGTATCGGACTTATACGCATTCACTGGCTGGTTTGAAACGCTTACTTGGCAAAGCTGGTTTTTCTAATCTAGAGTTTTATTATCCTGATCCTGACTATCGGTCAGTTTCTCCCAAGATCTTTCCGATAATAAGCTCTGAGGTGTCCGCTAACATCACCAAACGGCAACCAGTTTGGTTTAAGGTTATTACGTTCCCTATTAAAAGGTTTGTATTTTGCGATTCTTTTTTTGTGGCGGCCAGGAGGGAAAAATGATCCCATTGTTCAAGGATTATCTGCTTAAGAATTGGGCTAAGATCGGGTTGTCAAGAGAGCCCAAAAACCTCCTTTTTATCAAATTTGCTGACCGCAGGATTAGGGCAGCGGAAGTTGGGATCATCTCTTTCCTGATCAAGGACGGCCAAAAGGCCTTGATGATCCTGCGCACCCCGCGTTACCCTACAAATGAGGAGGCTAACCGGTCCTTGGAATTGGAATATGCTAACTTATCCTCTTTGTCGGAAAAACTACCTGGTTCCACTCTCTTGGCACAAATTCCAAGACTGCTAATTTGGGAAAAGTTTGATAAAATAAGAGTTTTGGGGATCAGCTTTCTTGCTGGCGCAGATCTGAGCCAATATATGAGCTCAGCAGATATTTTGAAATCTTATATCGATAACTTTAGCTTGATGCTCTCTTGGTTAGTGAATTTTCAGCAAGAGGTTGGGGCAGAGCAAACTGTTCCCTTGGGAACGATTGTTGAAAGGGTCTATGATGAATACCGGACGCTTTTTCCAGATAAAATAGCTCTGGCAGATGCCTATTTTTCTAGTTGTCAACCTGACTTGGCTCGGTTCAAGGAACAAATGATACCGTTATTTGCTCAGCACGGCGATTTTCACGCCCAAAACATTTTTGCCCTGAAGGGCCGGGTGTCCGGTGTGATCGACTGGGAAGATTTTGAGCTCCTGGGCGTCCCTGGTTTTGATCTATTCCATTTTATCAAAACCTATTTTGAAGGGTTGTTTGGATATTTCGCTGACAAAAATGATGTCATGGCCTTGCATCAGTTTTCTTCTCAAGTGAGCCAGCAAGTGGTCAAGGTAACCTCGGACAGCTATTTCAGCAAAATGAGGCTGGGTCCTGAATTGGTTAAGATCCTCGTGCCATTATATTTATTGAAGTCAGCTGTGCTAGCAGGAGAGCCGAGAAAAAAAGCCACGGCAGCTGTCACAAGATTGGAGATACTATTGCGGCTCAAACCTTTAAACCTTGAGGAGCTGGTCTATTTTTCGAGCCTTTTTAGTTACGGGGATATTTATAAAAAAGCGACTGCTGAACAAAATGCACAGTTGGCGGAAATTTGCCGCAATGAGATCCAGCAGATACAGTTAAAGACTAAGGGCAGGTAAAACTTCTTCTAGCTTGATACTGCCTTCGTAAAGCGCTTTGCCCAAAATGCAGCCAGCCACCCCAATCTCTTTTAGCTTTTCGATGTCAGTTTTTGCGCTGACCCCACCGGCTACAATGACCGGCACGGCAACCTTGGCGGCAAAATTACTGATCCCTGAAAAATCCGGGCCCTCCAGCATGCCATCGCGGCTGATCTCAGTGTAAATGAACCGTTTAACGCCTAGGTCAATGGCCTCTTGGGCCAGGGTGAAAATATCTTTTTTAGAAACCTGGGTCCAGCCCTCGGTGGCTGCCTTGCCGTCACGCGCATCTATGGCCACAACAATTGTTTCACCAAATTCCTGGCAAAAAGTAGCCAAGGTATTGGGATTTTTAACCGCAGTCGTTCCCAGGATTATCCGATCAACCCCAACCTCAAGCAAGCTCTTGATCGTATCAAGGTTACGGATGCCACCGCCTACTTGGAGCGGCAACTTGACGGTTTGGGCAATCTTTTTGATGAGTTCTATGTTTTGGGGGATCCCTGTCCGCGCCCCATCTAGGTCAACCAGATGCAGGCGTTTTGCTCCTTGGCTAGCCCAAGTTTGCGCCACAGTCACGGGATCTTTACTGTAGAGCTTTTCCGCGTCATAGCGTCCCTGCTTGAGCCTGACGCAACAACCCTTAAGTAGGTCTATTGCTGGGATAATTTCAAACGTTTTATCCACACAAATCTCCAAAGTTTTTTAATATCTTAAGCCCGATCGCGCCGCTTTTTTCCGGATGAAACTGAATACCAAAAAGATTATCTTTCCAGATTGCTGAAACAAATTCTACCCCATAATCAGTAGTAGTTGCAACTATCATTTTATCCTCAGGCACAACATAGTAAGAATGCGCAAAATAAACCAGGCTGCCAGGCTCAATCCCTTTAAAAATAGGGGCGGGCCGCTTGATTAACAACCGGTTCCAGCCCATATGCGGGACACTTAAAACTTCCGACGGATTAGGCTGAAAATTAAATTTTTTGACTTGACCTGGTAGAATAGCCAACCCTGGTCCTTGACCTTCTTCAGACGAAACAAAAAGATGCTGCAAGCCTAAGCAAATGCCGAGGAATGGTTTGCCTAGGGCCACACTTTCCTGGAGCACAACTTCAAGGCCATCCCGTCTTAATTCTTCAAGGGCAGCGTCAAAAGCACCGACCCCAGGCAGAATAATCCCGCGCGCCCCCCGGATCGTGGCTTTATCTTTAGTGATTTCCGCGGTATAGCCAACTGTCTCCAGGGCTTTTTGGACACTGCGCAGGTTTCCTGACCCATAATCAATAATAACTAAAGACATAGGGCAGCGGCTCCTAGCGGGCCAGCCTGTGTCCCTAACTTGGCCCTAACAATTTTGACTGACTGGGCTGGCAGGGTCAGGGCATATCGCTTAAACTCTTTTTTTAAGGGGTCAAACAAAAGACCTCTCATGTTTGATAGCCCACCACCAATCACAATCAATTGTGGATTAAAGATATTGACCAAATTGCCAATCCCGATAGCCAGGTAATGAGCCAACTCAGTAATTGCTTTTTGCGCTTTTTTGTCCCCTTGGCAAGCAGCTAGTTCTAAGGAGAGGGCGTCCAGACCGGTTTTTCTCTTAAGCGCAGTGCCTGAGGCCAGGGCTTCCAAGCAGCCTAGCCGGCCACAGCTGCATTGTTGGCCTTGGTAGTCAATGGTCATATGGCCAATCTCGCCAGCTGCGCCAATTGCCCCGCGGTAAAGCTTTTTGTCAATAATAATCCCGCCGCCAATGCCAGTGGAAATGGTCAAGTAGAGAAAATGACGAACCGATTTTCCAGCCCCAAACCGAGCTTCGGCCAAGGCCGCGCAATTGGCGTCGTTGTCAACAAAAACAGGAAATTTGAACTCTTTTTGTAATATTTTTTTCAGGTTGACCCTTTTCCAACCAGGCAGGTTTGGTGCCTCAACAACAATTCCTTCATCATAAATAATAGGGCCAGGGGCGCCAATCCCAATCGCTTGAATCTTTACCCGTTGGCCATTGGCTAGGTGAGAAATGGCTTTCTTAATGTTGGCAATAACGTGTTTTTTCCCCTGGCTAGCTTCGGTTGGAATATGGACATCAGTTAAAACTTTGCCAGAGGGGGTGCAGAGTACACCAGCAATCTTTGTTCCACCCAGGTCAATCCCAATGATCATAGATAAGAGAGTATATCACATTTATTGATCAGCTTTCAATTCCTTGACGCCTTGTCCCTAACATAGTAAAATAATCAATACCAATGGAAGCCGAGGATCAAGAAAAACAAAATCAACCAGCAGAGTTTAACATTATCAAAGAATCGGCCCCAAGAGTTCCCCTGGAATTCTTGAAGCGGTTTTTAGGGATTCTCTTGTTGCTATCAATTATTGTTGGCAGTTTTTGGCTTAGTTTTCAGTTTGGTAAGAATTTGCTTGTCCCGTCAAAAAGCAAACCAGCTACTGGGGTTGAGGTAGTTATACCAGAAGTACCAGATAATATTGCAACTTTGCAAAAAGAGATGAGCCATAAACAATCAGGGACAAGGTTAGCTAAAAAGACAACGCCAGGTCGTGCTGCTAGTTATCATAAGCAGCGAGCCAAGCCAGCTTTGTCTTTTGAGAAAAAGTTATATAAGGTACAGGTTGGAGTTTTTTCAGTTAAGGCAAATGCTAAGCAACAGCTGGCCAAGTTGCAGACCAAAGGCTTTGAGGCTTTTTTGAATAAGGTGGCAGCTGGTTGGCGAGTACAGGCCGGGGCATATACCACTAAAAAGTATGCCTTGCTCCAGCAGAAAAAATTAACAGCCAATGGCTTTGCCTCGACCTTGATTTATGAATAGTATCTCACGCTAACAGATTTAAAGGAGGAAAAATTTAATGGGGATTTATGACACAATTTTTGGCCACTTTTCAAGGGATCTGGGCATAGATTTGGGAACTGCGAGCACTTTAGTTTTTGCCAGAGGCGAAGGGATCATTCTGTGTGAACCTTCGGTAGTGGCAATTGATAGGGATAGTGGCAAAGCCTTAGCCATTGGGAATGAGGCCAAAGGCATGTTAGGTCGTACCCCTGCTAATATTGTGGCTGTTAGGCCGATGCGTGATGGTGTTATTGCTGATTTTGAAATTACTGAGACAATGTTGCGTCATTTTATCAATAAAAGCCATAACCGCTCTGCCTTTGTCAGGCCACGGATTGTTGTGGGCGTGCCTTCTGGTATTACTGGAGTAGAAAAGCGGGCTGTTCTGGACGCGGCCATGCATGCTGGGGCTAGGGAAGCCTATTTGGTTGAAGAGCCAATGGCTGCGGCCATTGGGGCTAACCTGCCAGTTTCCGAAGCTCAAGGGAGCATGATTGTGGATATTGGGGGTGGCACCACCGAGGTCGCGGTCCTGGCCCTTGGCGGAATTGTTGTTTCTAAATCGATTAGGGTGGCAGGGGACGAGATGGACGAGGCGATTGTGGCCCACTGTCGCAAAAATTACAATCTTTTGATCGGTGAGCGGACTGCTGAACAGATTAAAATTGATATTGGTTCAGCTTATCCCTTGGCTGAAGAACGGACCATTGAGGTTCGTGGCCGAGATCTGGTCACTGGCTTGCCCAAAACTTTAACCTTAACTTCTTCGGAGATCCGTGATGCTTTGGCTGATCCTGTCGCCACAGTTGTGGATGCAGTTAGGATGACCCTGGAAAAGACCCCGCCAGAATTAGCCGCAGACATTATGGACCGTGGCATTGTGATGGCTGGCGGCGGCTCACTGTTGCGCGGCCTAGATAAATATCTGGCCCAGGAAACAGACATGTCAGTGTATGTTGTTGACGATCCTATTTCTTGCGTGGCTTATGGTACAGGCAAGATCTTGGAAGAGATCGATACACTGAAAAAAGTCTTGATAATGCCCAAGCGCTCTTTTCAGTGATCAGTTTCCAGCATTATCGCAAAAAAAAATCTTATGCTCTAATTGCCTTTTACATTTTTTTGGCGATATTTCTTTCCTTCTCCACCTTTCGTAATCTTTTTGGCTTGCGCAATGTATTGGTCTCGGCAATTTATCCTTGCCAATATGTTACGGTTTCTTTGTGGCAGTCAATTACTTCTTTCCCAAGTTCTGTGGTTCAGCTAAAAAGTTTAGCCGTGGAAAACCGCAATTTAAAATCAGAACTTGCCCAAATTAAGCCCCAATTGTTGGCACTAGACGAGTTAAAAGCTGAAAACGAGCGCTTGCGCCACGACCTTGGTTTTGTAGCTGGTGGCTGGCAATATAAGCTTTTGCCGGCTAAGGTAATTGCCAAAGCACCCTCTCCCTGGTTTTCAACCTTGACCATCAATCAGGGCAGCCAGCATAAAGTTAGGAAAAATAGCGTAATTATTAATGACGCAGGCTTAGTTGGGTTGGTGGTCGAAGTAGCTCCCTTTACCGCCAAGGTCCTTTTATTAAATGATTTAAGTAGTTCAGTGGCAGCCGTATCTCAAAAGAGCCGGGATTTTGGGATAGTGACTGGCAATCTGAGTGATAACTTATCAATGAAATATGTTGCTAGTGGCGGTCAGGTTCAACCTGGGGATAGGATTGTTACTTCGCCTATTTCAACAGTTTTTCTGCCTGGGTTGCTAATCGGTACTGTTACAAAAGCAACTAAGCAGGAACACGATCTTTTTTATCATATCAAGCTTCAAGCCGCGGTTGATTTCTCTCGGTTGGAAGAGGTCTTTGTTATTTTATAAAAACAATGCGGACGCTAAAAATATCAGTTTATTTACTAGCAATGGCAGTACTCCAATCAGTCCTCCTAGCCCGAGTGACCTGGTGGGGGGTCTATCCTGATCTGCTGCTGGTTTCAGTAATTATCTTAACGGTTTTTGAAAAGGATTTAGCGGCAATTTCTTTTGCTGGCCTAGCTGGCTTTACGCAGGACCTGCTTTCCATTGGTGTCTATCTTAATACACTGGTTAAAATTACCGTAGCGGCAGTGATTGTGCTGGTCAAAGAAAGTTTTGTGGGCCGGGAAAAATCATTGGTCCTTTGGTTGGTGCTGGTTTTAAGCCCTGTGTGCGTGGCTATCGAAGCCCTGGCCCTGACTATTATTTTGGGCCAAACAATGAGCCTGGCTTTTTTCTGCTTAAATTTATTTATTAAAACAGGTCTTAATCTGGCCTTGGCCCCGCTGTTAACAAAACTGATCAGGAGCTTTACTAGTGAATAAAAACCTGCAAGTGCTGGTTATAAGCTTTATTGTTATTTTTGTTTTGCTATTTTTGCGTTTGCTTCACTTGCAAATAGCAGATGGCGCCAAGTTTAATCGCTTGGCCCTAGAAAACGCAGCTAAAACAGTGCCAGAGTCTGCTCCACGCGGAATTATTTATGATCGGCAAGGCAAGGTATTAGTGGAGAATCGGCCGGTCTTTTCAGTGCGGATTTTGCCTTATGTCTTAAACAAAAAGAGTCCGGCAGAACAAAAAAGGATATTAGACTTGTTGGCTACTTTGCTGGGGGAAAAAATTGAACTAAAAGTTTCCGCGGTTGAACCAATCCTGGTCAAAGATGATATTGTTTTTGACATAGCGATCAAGGTTGAGGAGCGCGGCCAAGAACTTGAAGGGGTTATCGCGACCAGCCAGCCGGTGCGATTGTTTAAGTATGGTAACTTAGCAGCCCATGTCCTTGGTTATGTCGGTGAAATTGAGGCCAATGAGCTGTCCCAATTAAAAGACCAAGGGTATCGCCAGGGGGATATTGTTGGCAAAGACGGGGTGGAAAAGATCTATGACCAATTTTTACGCGGGACCAATGGGGGAAAAAGGGTTGAGGTTGATGTTTATGGCACCCCTTTGCGGATCCTGGAATCAATTGAGCCAACACCTGGGGCGGATATGCAGCTGACGCTTGATACACAATTGCAACAAGTAGCAGAATCAGCGCTAGGACAGCAAGAAGGGGCAGTCGTGGTGATGCAAGCCAAGACTGGCGAGATTTTAGCTCTGGCCAGTTATCCTAATTATGACCCGAATCTTTTTATTAGTGGGTTTAAGCATGCACAGTGGGCGCAAATGAACGGAAGCCGTCACCCATTCATCAATCGGGCCTTGGCAATTTATCCACCTGGTTCTATTTTTAAGGTGGTCACCCTAGCAGCTGCTTTGGAAGAAGGGGTAGCCTCAATTGATGAGGTTCTTGATTGCCACGGTTATTATAAATTACACAATCGTCTGGCTAAGTGCTGGCTAGCTAGCGGGCACGGTCCAATCTCTGTGCTTGAGGGACTGGTCTGGTCCTGTGATGTTGTTTACTACGAGTTAGGCCGGCGTCTTGGCCCGGACAAATTGGCTAAATACGCGCGCAAATTTGGGCTGGGCAGCAAAACAGGGCTTGATTTGCCTCAGGAAAAAAAAGGCACAGTGCCTGACACTGCTTGGAAGAAAAGTTACTTGGGACAAAATTGGTATGATGGCGATTCCATTAATTACGGCATTGGACAAGGCTTTATTCAAGTGACCCCACTACAAATGGCTTGTTTGTATGCCTCACTTTCCTCTGGCAAACTCGTTCGACCATATATTGTTAAAGAGATTAGGGATCAAAATAATCAGCTAATCTATCAAGGTACCACCGAGGTTGTGAGTGAGCTGGGAATTGCCCCAAAAACTTTGCTGGTTATTAGACAAGCATTGCGCGAAGTTATCCGTCGGGGAACAGGGGTGGCGGCCAATATTCCTGGAATACCAGTGGCTGGGAAAACAGGCACTGCTGAAAATCCAGGCCTGGCCCATGCTTGGTTTATTTGTTATGCGCCTTTTGATAACCCCGAAATAGTTATTGCTAGTTTTGTGGCCCATGGAGAGCATGGGGACAGGGCTTCGGCTTATATTGCCAGGGACATCTTGCGCTGGTATGAGAAAGAACGGTTAGCTCAGCCTTACCCACCAGAGGAGCCTGAAGCACAATATATTCTTCACGGTAGCCGCAAGGTCCCGTATGGAAACTTTAGGCGGCCTGTTTTGCCAACTACAGATAATCCAGCCCATCTATGATAAAATTAATTAATATATTTAAGGAGCTGTGAGATGTTAGCGAAAAGAATTATTCCTTGTTTAGATGTGACTGAGGGGAGGGTAGTCAAAGGGGTTAAGTTTGTTCAATTAAAGGATGCTGGGGACCCAGTTGAACTGGCGGCCTTTTATGATCAGGAAGGGGCGGATGAACTGGTATTTTTAGATATTACTGCTTCTTCAGACAAGCGTTATATTATGTTAGATGTAGTCCGGCGGGTAGCTGAAAAGATCTTTATCCCTTTTACTGTCGGGGGTGGCATTAATGATCTTGAGACAATGCGCCAGCTTCTTTCAGCCGGGGCAGATAAGATCTCTATTAACACCGCGGCTATTAACAATCCTGATCTCATTACTCAGGCTGCTAAAAAATTTGGCAGTCAGTGTGTTGTTGTTGCAATTGATGCTAAACGAGTCACGAGTCACGAGTTACGAACCACGAACCCAAAATGGGAAGTTTATACTCATGGTGGCAGAAACCCAGTTGGCCTTGACGCAATTGAGTGGGCTGTTAAAGCAGAAAAATTAGGAGCCGGCGAAATTCTTTTGACCAGCATGGATCGCGATGGGACGCAAGACGGCTATGAATTAAAATTGACTAGAGCCATAGCTGACGCGGTCACTATTCCAGTCATTGCTTCAGGCGGAGCAGGGGAATCTGAGCATATTTATGAGGCTTTTGTCAGTGGACACGCTGACGCGGCCTTGTTAGCCTCGCTCCTTCACTTTCGGCAACTGACCATTAAAAAAATCAAAGATTTTTTGGCCAATAAAGGGATTAGCGTTAGAAACTAAGGTTTGATCTTCAATGACAAATGACAAATTAAGCAGCCTGATCGATCGCCAACTAAGCTCTTATTTGCCGCGACGAGGTAAATTGGCTCAGGCGATGAGATATTCAGTTTTTGCCGGTGGCAAACGGTTTCGGCCCAGGCTTTGTTTAGCTACAGCCAAGGCCCTGGGCAAACCAGCGACTTCTGTTCTACCGATTGCTTGCGCCCTTGAACTGCTTCACACTTTTACCCTAATCCACGATGATCTACCTTGCATGGACAATAGCGATTATCGCCGGGGAAAACTAGCCTGTCACAAAAAATTTGATGTGGCCATTGCGACTTTGGCTGGCAATACCCTTAATACTTTGGCTTTTACTATCCTAGTCGCGGCAACGAAAAAAGCTCAAGTTATTATTGAGATTGGACAGGGATTGCTTGAGGTCTTGGCTGGACAAGTTGAGGACCTGGCTTATCAGGGTAAAAATATTAGTTTGCGCAAACTAAAACAGGTCCATCAACAGAAAACTGGCGCCTTGTTGCTGGCTTGTGTGAGGAGTGTTGGTCTCGAGTGCGGTGCTAGCCCTAAACAGCTTAAGGCTTTAAGCGCTTACGCACGGTACCTTGGCCTTGCCTTCCAAATCTGTGATGATATACTTGATGCTACTTCGATTAGGGAAATCTTAGGTAAGCCAGTTCAGGCTGATAAGGAGAAGGGTTTTCCGCATTTTATTGGACTTAAAAAGTCAGGTGAGCTGGCCGTTGCCGAGCAGCAAAAAGCGATTAAGGCTTTGGCAGCCTTTGGTCCCCAGGCCGATCAACTAAGAAAAATAGCTGAGGACGTAGTCAACAGGAAAAAATAAGATGTTTAATCTAACGGCTAAAGAATTTGTCAACCTAGCCAAAAAATATAATTTGGTCCCAGTTTATAAAGAGCTGGACATTGGCGAGCATTCGCCAGTGGAAGCGTTTGCCAAGATAGCTGGAGAAAATTCTTTTTTGCTTGAGTCGGTAGCAGGGAGCGAGAAGATCGCGCGGTTTTCTTTTCTTGGGACTGTAGCTAAGGACAAGGTTAAGAAATTAAGCAGGTTTTCTCAAATAAAAAAACTGCTGGCCGAGTATAATCAACCCGCGCCAGTCAAAGGCTTGCCGCGCTTTCATGGCGGCTTAGTAGGTTATGTTAGCTATGACATGGTGCGGGAGATTGAATCCTTGCCCAGCAAAAATCCAGACCCTTTGGCTCTGCCGCCAATGGTTTTTCTGGCGGCCGAGACCCTCTTGGCCTTTGACCATGTCCGCGGTAAATTGCTAATTATTGCCAATGCTAAGGCGGACAAAAACCCGGAAAAAGCTTATGACTTGGCTTGCCAAAATATTAGTCGCTTGGAAAAAATGCTGCAAAAACCAGTTGAGCTTAGCGAGTTAAAAGAACAATTAGCGGCTTTGAGCTTTAGGTCAAACTTTAGCCAAAAACAATTTGAAGCAGTGGTAAGTAAAGGCAAAGAATATATTAAGGCTGGGGACATTATTCAATTTGTCCCGTCTCAAAGGTTGGAGATCACAACCACGGCTAATCCGTTTAACGTTTATCGAGTTCTGCGGCAAATGAATCCCTCGCCTTATATGTATTATCTCAAACTTGGCAAATTAGAGATTGTCGGCACTTCGCCAGAGGTAATGGTGAGGCTGGAAAATGGCGAGGCAACGGTGCGACCGATTGCTGGCACTAGACGCCGGGGCCAGGGCCCAGCCGAAGATTTAGTAATGGAAAAAGAATTGCTGGCTTGTCCAAAAGAAGTAGCAGAACATGTCATGCTGGTTGACCTTGGCCGGAACGACCTAGGACGGGTCTGCGAATACGGCTCGGTCAAAGTGACAGAGCAACTGGTGGTTGAGCGTTATTCACATGTCATGCATATTGTCAGCAATGTCACTGGCCAGCTAAGGTCCGGGCTTGATGCCGTTGATCTTTTAAAGGCAACTTTTCCAGCCGGGACAGTTAGCGGTGCCCCCAAGGTGCGAGCCATGGAGATTATTGATGAATTAGAAAATAGAAAGCGCGGCCTATATGCTGGCTGCATCGGCTATTTTGGCTTTTCCGGTGAGATGGATACCTGCATTACGATCAGGACCATTGTTTTTAAAGGTGACCAGGCTTATGTTCAGGTTGGGGCAGGGATTGTGGCGGATTCTAATCCAACCGAAGAATACAAAGAAACAATGAATAAGGCTAAGGCGATGCTTAGGTCAATTGAGCTGGCTTCATGATCAATTTCCGCCTGCTTAAAGCTTCTGACCTCTGGCTGTGGTTAGCGGCGAGTGGGTTAGTCTTGTTTGGTTTCTTTGCGATCTTTAGCTCTTCTTTTAGCCTGCAGATGAAATTTAATGGTGATCCGCTCCTGTTTGTTAAACGCCAATTTATTTCTTTTATTGTGGGCGGGCTTGGTTTAATAATCTTTGCTTATTTAGATTATAAGCGTTTAAAAAAACTTGCTCCTTACTTTTATATAGTGATGCTGATTTTTTTAGGCTTGGTCCTTTTTGGGGGGTCCAAAGCTTTGGGTGCCCAGCGTTGGTTCCAAATCGGCCCTTTTTCTTTTCAGCCTTCTGAGGTTTCAAAGATCTTTTTGGTCATTGCCTTGGCCGCGTTTTTTTCTGTCCGGACAAGGCTTAAGTCGATTAAAGACGTTGGCGAGCTTTTAGCTATGGTGGGCTTGCCTTTTTTGCTGATCTTTAAACAACCTGACTTAGGAACTGCCTTAGTTCTGGGCGTTATTCTTATTGGGATGTTAGCTGTCTCTGGTGCCTCACCTAAACTGCTGATCCTTTTAACTTCACCAATTATCTCTATTATGTTAAGACCCTTTATTTATTTGTGGTTGATCTATCTGGTCATAGTTGCTTTGATACTTTTTTTGACCAATGCCTCCTGGCTCGACTGGTTTTTGATCTTAGGCCTTAATATTTTGGTGGGGATTGCTATGCCAATTATTTGGTCCATGCTCAAGGCTTATCAAAAACAGCGGATTTTGGCTTTTCTAAATCCTGCGGCAGACCCATTTGGCGCTGGCTACCACACGCTGCAGTCAAAGATTGCGATTGGCTCTGGGGGCTTTTGGGGGAAGGGGTTCTTGCATGGGACGCAAACCCAGCTGCAATTTATTCCTGAGCAGCACTCTGATTTTATCTTTTCTGTTATTGGCGAAGAGTTTGGTTTTCTGGGCGGGGTAGCGGTCTTGGGCTTGTTTGGCCTTTTTGTTTGGCGGGCGCTGACCATTGCGAGCGAAGTGCCTGATCTTTTTGGTGCGTTTTTAGCCTCTGGGATCGCGGTGATGACTGCTTTTCACATGGCGGCTAATATTGGGATGACAGTTGGCTTGTTGCCAGTGGTTGGAATGCCGCTCCCTTTTGTCAGTTTTGGTGGCAGCTCGCTTCTAATGAATATGATTTCCTTGGGGATATTGCAAAGCCTCTCTATGCGGCGGCAGAAGTTGATTTTTTAGAGCTTAAGAGTCAAGCTCATCAATCCCATTGTACCGATTGATGACAGCGTTGATCCGATGGATCATGTCTCTTGCCCTGGTTTGATTTTCTACCTGATCATCAAAACTTAAGGTCAGATTGATTATTTCGCGCAGTGATTGTCTTGCTTCCTCTAAGTTTCTAACTACAGCAGCTCTTTCTTCCTCTGATAATTGGACCTGTTCTTCTAAAATCTCAAGTAATGGCTCTTGACTATTTAAGACATCATTGACCAAGGCATTATTAGCTGGCCCCTCTTGTAGTTAAAATGAAGCAATTGAAATTCTTTCTTGAGGGGACAAGTTAGTCAGGTTGTCTAAAAAGATTGGGGCAAGTGGGGCCAGCGAATCCCTTTCTCCTTCTGGCTCTGGGTCTTGGGCTAACGCAGCCAGCAAACCGAGTGCTTGGGGATCTGAGGAATATCTCTCCACAACTTCTCCAATTTGGTTGTAATCTTCTGCTTCTAAATACCTGGTACCAAGCGATCGGCGCAGGGTTTGCAGAAAAAGAGCCTGAGATTGTGGGCCAAGCGGACTTGAATCATCTAGCAGATCCCCATAAAGACTTAAAACCTGCGTG
>PEYM01000111.1:0-11619 GCA_002774365.1 Candidatus Saganbacteria bacterium CG08_land_8_20_14_0_20_45_16
GTATGACTTCTTATGCCTTAACGACCTGGCTAGAATTGTGAGCTGGTTTATTGATCATCAGCCAAAGCATAAGGTTTATAATGTCTGTTCGGGCAAGGTGGTTAGTTTTAGGGCAATCATAGAAAAAGTCCTTAAGCTCTCCGGGAAAAAGCTTGAAATTGTGGTCAAAGAGCCAGGACTTGGTCAAGAATACAGCGGGGATAATTCGCTCCTCTTAAAAGAACTAAAAGGGTTTAGCTTTACCCCGTTTGCTGAGTCGATTAAGCAGTTGTATGAATACTATGAAAGGCTTTAAACCTCAAGCCTTGTTTTGCCTGGACCGCTCATTTTCTGTTAAAAAGCGTTTGCGCAAGCGAATATGATGCGGGGTGATCTCCACCAGCTCGTCATCATTAATAAATTCCAAGGCTTGTTCTAAGCTGAGAATTATCGGCGGGGTCAGGTGTATCCCCTCATCCGCACCAGATGCCCGCATATTAGTTTTTTTCTTTTCTTTGCACGGGTTGGCTGGCAGATCTTTGTTGCGTGAGTTTTCACCAATAATCATGCCTTCGTACACCTCAACGCCAGGACCAACAAATAATTTAGTGCGATCTTGCAGGTTGTTTAAGGCGTAAGAGGCAGTTCGCCCTGTTTCTACTGAAATAACTACGCCATTTTGGCGCTGAGCAATCTCGCCCTTAAAGCGTTCGTATTTATGAAAAGCATGGGTCAACACTCCTTCGCCTTTGGTTCTCATGATAAATTCTGCCCGAAAGCCCAGCAAGCCACGAGTTGGGACATTAAAAACGAAATTAGTTAGGGTATTCTTACTGATCATGTCTTGCATCTCGCCGCGTCGGCGGCCCATCATTTCGATTGCTGTGCCGGCATATTCATCTGGGACGGTAATGTGGGCTTGTTCAATTGGTTCCATTTTTTCCTGGTTAATTATTTTGTAAATAACTTCAGGCTGAGAGACCTGGACCTCAAAACCTTCGCGTCGCATCTTTTCTAAAAGAATGGACAATTGGAGCTCGCCGCGTCCGGAGATCTTAAAACCTTCAACCCCGCCAAATTCTAGCAATTCAACATGCAAGCCAACATCAGTTTGCAGTTCGCGCTCCAAGCGTTCTTTTAGGTGGCGGGTGGTGATGTATTTGCCATCTTGGCCGGCAAAGGGTGAGTTATTAACAATAAATTCCATGGTCATGGTTGGTTCATCGATCTTTAAAAGTGGCAATGGTTTTGGGTTAGCGGCAGAGGCAATAGTCTCTCCAATAGTGATATTTGGGATGCCCGCCATTGCCACAATGTCGCCACAGGGGGCAGAGGTAACCTCAATTTGTTTTAAGCCTTCAAAAGTTGAAAGTTTAGTGATCTTGGCCGGGACAATGGAATGGTCCCTTTTGCAGACGACAAGGTTGTCGTCTTGCTGGAGCTGGCCGCTGTTGATCCGGCCGATGGCAATCCGACCCACGTAATCATTGTAGGCAAGATTAGTGACTTGGAGCTGCAAGGGTTCCTGTCCTTTGTCAGGATAAGGGGGAACATGTTTAATAATAGTTTCAAAAAGCGGGGTTAAGTCTTTGCCTTCGTCTTCTAAGTTATACTTGGCAATGCCTTGGCGTGAAATGGTGTAAACAATGGGAAAATCAAGTTGCTCGTCGCTGGCATCAAGCTTGACAAAGAGGTCAAAGACCTTATCAATGACCACGTGGGCACGTTGGGCGCTTTTATCAATTTTATTAATTACAACAATGGGTTTTAGGCCAAGCTTAAGTGATTTGGAGAGAACAAATTTTGTTTGCGGCATTGGCCCTTCCTGCGCGTCAACCAAAAGCAGGACGCTGTCAACCATTTCTAATATCCGTTCAACCTCAGAGCCAAAATCAGCGTGGCCAGGGGTGTCAACAATATTGATTTTGTAATTGTGGTAGTGGATTGAACAGTTTTTAGAAAAAATGGTAATGCCGCGCTCCCGTTCCAGTTCATTTGAGTCCATGACCAGTTCTGGAATTTCCTCATGTTCGCCAAAGGCCCCGCCTTGACGCAGCAAATGGTCGGTAAGCGTAGTTTTGCCGTGGTCAACGTGCGCGATAATTGCGATATTGATTATCTTAGTCATGTTCCTATTATAGCAGTAAAAGCAGTCTGGGGTAACTGGGCAGTAAATTAAAGCTATTTTCTATTAGTTGTTTTTATGGTACTGGTTTATGAAAGCGTTTGTGGGCCAGATCATTAGCTAAGAGGAAAAAGTTGGGGACAAAGATCGGGCTAGTTTTTTTATAGTTTAGATATTCCTGGCCAAATCTTTTTTCCAGATCAGCTATTTCCCGTTCACACTCTAAGAAGGAAATTAATCCCCAGATCAGGGCGGCAATAACAGTGCTGGTGCTGCCCAGGGCCAAGCCGCTACCCAAAACCACAAAGAAGATACCCGAGTACATTGGGTTGCGCACGTAAAAGTAGAGCCCGTAATTGATAAGGTGTCCAGACATGCCCACCACGCCACGGTGGCCTAGGGTATATATTCCAACAACAATGATCGGTAACCAAGTAATTAACAAAATAATGCCCAGGACATGGTAAAGATAAACAGGGAAAAGGTTAAGTATTGGCAAGCTGGTTAATTTGGGACTGCCGGTTAGTTGACCAATAGCTAGAGCGATTATTATATACAGCCAGGTCCAGACTAGGGCTGCGGTAATTGTAAAAATAAGCTTAATATTTGATGGTTCTGTTTTCATGTTATTGTATCCTGGGATGTTTTTCCAAGGTTATTAATATGATAACTGGCAAATGCCTGGCGGTCAAGCGGTGGAATGAAGCCTTTTAATTTGACTGGATGAATTATTCTGTGATAAGATAACAGCCAATTAAATAAAACACATTGTTCGGATTTCGGATTTAGGGAATTCGGACTTTAAATTTTAAGTGAATAATCTTGAAAGGATGAGTGCCTGTGAAAAAAATAATTGCTTCGGTTCTGCTGCTCTTCTTCAGCGCGTCGACGATTTTCGCGCAAAATCTTTCCCAGGTTAATCAGTATTTAAGTTCCCCGCAAGGCAAAGCATTCTTACGGTCAGCAGAGGGTCAAAGGTTAATTGCTAAGTATACCCAAGGAAAAGGTCAGAAGACGTCTGATGCAGCCTTTGTTGAAACGGCTAAGAATGCCAATCCAACCTTAGAGGTTCCTGAGGTAGCTAATAAACTTGGGGCCTTGTCAGGGATCGAGCTGTTCTTCTCCTCAAAACTACTTTTTGACAATAAAGAACCACTTCATCAGTATGGCTATGATTTTTTTCAGCCAAAGGGGCAAGAGGGAAATCAAAATTTTGTCGAAATGATTAATGTGCCAGTTGGCCCTGATTATATTATAGGTCCGGGCGATGCTTTTAAGATCACGCTTTGGGGGATAACCGAAGGAATATTTGATATTGAGGTTAACAATGAGGGTAAGATAGTCTTGCCAAAAGTTGGGGTGGTGGAGGTAGCTGGGTTGGCTTATGGGAATTTTGAGGCTTTTGTTGGGGAAAAATTAGGCAAGTATTATGAAAGTGTTAACATTGGGGTAACGGTTAGTAAGCTTAGATCTATTCAGGTCTTTGTTGCTGGTGAGGTTAACGCGCCAGGGAGTTACACTGTTAGCTCGCTGGCGACTGTATTTAACACTTTGATCACGGCTGGTGGTCCGACCAAGCGGGGGAGCCTGCGGGATATTCAGTTTATTCGCGGGGGCCATGTTTTAGCCCATGTTGATCTCTACTCGTTTATGCTGGAGGGGAAGAAAGGTTTTGATCCAACCTTGCAAGCTGGTGATACGATCTTTGTACCGATTGTTGGGCCGGTGGCTGCGGTTTCTGGGGTTGTTTATCGCCCTGGCATTTATGAGCTAAAAGGTGAGGACCTAAGCGATCTGCTTAGTTTTGCCGGTGGTTTGCTGCCTACCAGCGACCTCAGCCGCATTCAAGTCACCCGGGTAGAGGCTCATGAAAAGAAAATTATTAAGGACGAGAATGTTAGCCTAAAGCAAAGCAGGCAGCATTTTGGCTTAGCGGTCAAGAATCTGGACAACGTGGAGGTTTACCCAATCTATCAGGAGATTGATAATATTATTTATTTAGATGGCGCGGTCAAATCTCCTGGGGCCTATGAGCTAGTGCCTGGGATGAGGGTCAAAGACTTGCTCCCTGGACCTGAGGCTTTTGTTAATGGGGCTTATTTGCCGCATATTGAGGTTCTCCGAACAAATCAGAAAAACTTTGAGACTAAGATCTTGACCATTGATTTTGATAAACTGCAAGCTGGAGATGAGAAGCAGAATGTCTTGCTGCAGCCTCATGATCAGGTTGTTGTCTCTTCTGTTAAAAAAACTGAGGCAGTGGTAACCCTTCAAGGAGAGGTTGCCCGTCCAGGTAAATATCGGATCACAAAGGGTGAGAAGCTGAGCTCGGTTTTAATCAGGGCCGGTGGTTTTACCTCCAATGCTTATTTGTTTGGCATTAAATTTATCCGACAATCTGTGGCTGAGGCCCAATCAAAAGCCACGCGAGCAGTTGTTTCAAAATTAAAAGAGCAGTTGATTTACAAAGGTCAAGAGGTGGAAACAGCTGCTCTTGGCCAGAACCAGAAGACATCTTCAACAGTTGAAATAAACAAGTCTCAGCAACTATTGGCCCTTCTTGAGCAAAGGGTTCCAGCAGGACGAGTGATTATTAATATTACCTTTCCGCTAGACACATATATTGATGGTCCAAATGATATTGAGCTAGAAGATGGTGATGAGATCACTATTCCAACAGTCTTTAAGACAATTAATGTCTTGGGTGAGGTTTACATCCCAACGGGCGTAGTCTTTATGGAAGGGAAAAAAGCTGATTATTATTTAGCGCAGGTTGGCGGGGCCACTAAAAATGGGGACAAAAATGGAGTTTATGTAATTAGGGCTGATGGGAGTGTTTTGAGTAAGGAACAAGGCATTAATGTTGTAGCTACTGTTTTATTGCCAGGTGACTCACTTGTTGTGCCGCAAAGCTTAGATACTTTTAATCTGTGGGCTAATGTTCGCGATGTTACCAGATGGTTTTATGAGGCAGCCCTGGGCTTTGCTGTGATTGCGAATTATTTAAAGCAGTAGGGGAGACAAGAAACAGATGAATGATAGGGGAGATATAGACAAGTCGCTTTTTTCTATTGTTAATATTTCTGTGCAAAAGCCGATTTCTGAAAATACTTTCGCAGCAATCATTCGTTCTGGATTATTTAAGATGAAATATTGTGCTCAAATCTTTGCTTTTTTTACTGAATTACCACTTGCCGTAATATTAACTTTTATTAAGCGGCACAAATTAAAGTTTTCTATGATAAATAAATATTATAATAAAAACATTAAAAAATATTATCAAAACCAGCAATTAGAGGAATATTTTAAGTATGCAGAATGATCTAGCTCAAAAATGGCAAAAGCCGTTCCTAAAAGCATATACATATCTTGAGTCAGCTAAAATACCTGTATCCAAGTGGTCTTTTGGCGGAGGAACAGCGCTGATGCATTATTATCACCACCGCTACAGCAAGGACATTGACATTTTTTTGACTGATGTGCAATATTTGCCTAGGCTAAGTCCACGTCTAAACGACTACATTGAAAGTGATCATGATTATGGGGGAGCTGAAGAGCAATCAAACTTCATCAAAATTAAGCTTAAAGGGGATATATATATTGATTTTATTGCCGCGCCGTATTTGACTAAAAATCCAACGCAAAAGCTGCCTGTCCATGGCCGCAAGATAAATGTGGAAACACCTCAAGAGATCGTGGTCAAGAAAATGTTTTATCGGGCTGATCAGTTTAAGAGCCGTGATATTTTTGATTTAGCCGTAATAGTTGAGTTTGATCAAAATAAGTTGCTTGAAAATATTGAGGTGTTCCAGCCCAAAGTAGCGGTACTAATTGAGCGTTGCCGTCTTTTGCGAAAGCTTTATCCGGAGGAACTGTCCCAGTTAATTATATATCGCGATAAGAAATTTGTGGTTCAGTCTTATGCGAAAGCGCTCGATTTTCTGGAGCTTTGTTTGGAAAAATGAACATTTTATCCTTTCGTATCTCACCTTTTATGTTTCACGTTTCAAGGAGAAAAAAATGGACCATAAACAATTAGACGCTTGGAAAGAGGGGGTCAAGCTGGTCAAAGAAATTTACTTGCTCACGAGAAGTTTTCCCAAAGAAGAACTTTACGGCTTGACGAATCAACTTCGCCGGGCAGCTGTTTCTATTCCTTCAAATATCGCGGAAGGGTCTGCTAGGCAATCAGACAAAGAAATGATACAATTTCTCTATGTTGCCTTAGGTTCGCTTTCTGAAGTTGAAACTCAGATCATTATTGCGATTGAATTAGAATATATTTCTAACAACGAAGAGATAAACGGGAATATTACTAAGATTAGAAAATTGATTGTAGGGCTAATCAAGTACTTGAAAGGTAAGGGGAAATAATGCATTACACTTCACCGCTCACTGTTCACTGTTCACTATTTCACACTTCACGAGGTTACAATGGATGATGAAATAAACTTACTCGAATATTGGCAAGTAATCGTTAAGCGCAAGTGGCTTATCATTGGCCTGGCGTTTGTTTGCGCTTTTGTGGCATTGGTTTACAGCTTAATAGAGCCAAAGATGTATAAGGCAACTGCGACATTGATGCTGGTGGATTCTGGCCGTGGCGGGCTCGGTTCGGCCTTATCAGCCCTCTCTTTTTTGGGTGGGGGAAGCGGAGCGGGAGGCGGCGCAAGTCAGCTTTTGCCAATTGTTAGGAGTCGGGCCTTGGCCGAACAGGTGGCCGAGCAAATTGACCGCCAAAAATATTTTTCTAAACTCTTGTCAAACAAGAAGATGACTCCTGATAAAATAGAGCAGGCGATTGTCAGCTCTTTAAGGGGAGCTATTGAAGCTAAATCAGCTGATCTATTTGAATTGTCAATTGTTTGGCCAGAGCCTCTTCCAGCCGCAGAGTTGGCTAATATCTATGTTGAAAATTTAGGGAGGTTCTTAAATTCCAGGTCGCTTAATACTAATTTCCAGGTAATTGATCCGGCGGTTGAGCCTGATGCCCCATTTAACAAAAAAACAAAATTAAATGCCATGATTGGCCTTGTCCTGGGGCTTTTTATCGGTATTTTTATTGCTTTTTTTATGGAGTATATTGAAAAAGCGTCTCTTGCTTCACCGCTCACTTCTCACTAGTTCTGACTACTTTTGACTGGTTGTAATTACTCTTGACATGTTTTAAGGTTTTGTTATACTTAGATTAATGGTTAATGAAACCGAAATCTACACTGCGGACGAAACCCAAAAACTGCTAAAGATTAGCGACTCAACTTTCCGTCGCTTGATTAAAAAAGGGATACTACGCGCCGGTAAAATAGGGGGGCAGTACCGGGTGCTGGGGCGAGAGATATTGAGAATACTTAGTCCCGAGTTGCCGGGGAAATTAAGGCATACGTATCATAAGATAGTGGATAATTTTTAAGGAGATGCACTAATGAAAGAGCATATATTCAATGATAAAATTATTCTTGTTACTGGAGGGACAGGCTCATTTGGGAAGAAGTTTTGCAAAATTATTCTTGATGAATACTCTCCGAAAAAAGTAATTGTTTTCAGCCGGGATGAGTTGAAGCAATTTGAAATGGCACAACTGCCCGAATTTAAAAAATATGAAGATAGAATCCGTTATTTTATTGGCGATGTCAGAGATAAAGAACGTTTAATGCGGGCTTTCTCTGACGTTGATTATGTTGTCCATGCCGCTGCGCTAAAACAAGTCCCCGCAATGGAATATAACCCTTCAGAAGCAATAAAAACCAACGTGATGGGGGCGATGAATATTATCGATGTGGCGATCGAGCGGGGGATCAAAAAGGTGATCGCCCTTAGCACGGACAAAGCCTGTAATCCGATCAATCTTTATGGGGCGACCAAGCTTTGTTCGGACAAGCTTTTTGTAGCGGCTAATGCATATTCTGGTGATGGCGGTACTAAATTTGCGGTTGTTAGATATGGTAACGTGGTTGGCAGCCGAGGGAGCGTTGTCCCGTTCTTTAAGGCCAAAGCCAAAGAAGGGGTTTTGCCGATCACCGATGAGCGGATGACTCGTTTTTGGATTACCATGGAGCAGGGGGCTCGTTTTGTGATCAAAAATTTTGAACGGATGCATGGGGGAGAGCTTTTTGTCCCTAAGATCCCGAGCATGAATATTAAGGATCTGGCTAAAGCGATCGCGCCTAATTGTAAGACCAGGGTTGTTGGTATTAGGCCGGGAGAGAAACTGCATGAAGTGATGATCTCGGTTGATGATGCCAGGAACACCAAAGAACTCAATGATTGCTATGTTATTGCCCCGGCTTTTCATTGGTGGAGCAAGAACAATCATTCAGACGGCAAAACGGTTGCCGATGACTTTTGTTATAGCAGTGACAAGAATAATGACTGGTTGACTATTCCGCAATTACAAAAAATGATCAAGGAGTAGGCATTTGACATCCATCCCTTATGCGACTCAATGGATAGATGATGACGATATTGCGGCAGTGGCTGCGGCCCTCAAGTCGCCTTATCTTACACAAGGTCCGCTCGTAGAGGAGTTTGAGAAAGCGGTAGCGGATTATTGCGGGGTTAAGTACGCGGTGGCTATGAATTCCGGCACTTCTGCTCTTCACGCGGCTTGCCATTCGGCCGGCATTACCAAAGATGATGAAGTTATCACCTCGCCGATCACTTTTGTTGCCTCGGCCAACGCAGTTTTATATTGTGGTGGCAGACCGGTTTTTGCGGATGTTCAGGAAGAGACGGTTAATATTGACCCCGGGGAGATAAAGAAAAAGATCTCCAGCAAAACAAAAGCCATTATCCCTGTCCATTTTGCTGGGCATCCGTGTGATCTGGAAGAGATAAGAGATATTGCCCGCGAGCACAAGCTTTTTGTGATAGAGGACGCAGCTCACGCGCTTGGAGCGGAATATAAGGGTTCAAAGATCGGTTCTTGTAAATATTCTGATATGACTGTTTTGAGTTTCCACGCTGTTAAGCATATTACTACCGGAGAAGGTGGAATGGTCACAACTAATGATAAGCGGCTTTATCAAGAACTGATGATGTTCCGCACTCACGGTATAACTCGCGAAGCTTCTTTATTAGAAAAAAAAGATGAGGATCCATGGTATTACGAAATGCAAGAGCTTGGCTATAATTATCGGCTTACTGATTTTCAGAGTGCTCTGGGGGTTAGCCAGCTTAAAAAACTTGATAACTTTGTTAGCCGCCGCCGCGAAATAGTTGCCCAGTATCACAAAACTTTTAGTTATTTGGACGGAATAATCGTGCCTGTTGAGAAAAGCGTCGTCAAGTCAAGTTGGCACATTTATCCGGCCAGAGTTAGTGGAGATAGAAGGGGGATCTTTGACAGGTTACGGGGAAAAGGGGTTGGGGTTAATGTGCATTATATTCCCGTTTATCTGCAGCCATATTATCAAAAACTTGGTTACAAAAAGGGGATTTGTCCTAATGCGGAAAGTTATTACGCACAAGCGATAACGTTGCCTTTATTCCCTAAAATGTCAGATAAAGATGTTGAATCCGTGATCAATATTGTTAAAGAGGTTTGCGGATGAAAAACATAGCGATAATTCCTGCCCGGGGCGGGAGTAAGAGGATCCCTAAGAAGAATATCAGGTCTTTTTATGGTTTCCCTGTTATTATGTATTCAATCGAGGCCGCGCTTAATTCGGGATGTTTCTCTGAAGTTATGGTCTCTACAGATGATGATGAAATAGCAGAAGTTGCCAGGCGGTTTGGCGCCCGAGTTCCATTCAAAAGGTCAGCTTTGAATAGCAATGATCAGGCTTCTACCGCGGATGTTCTTTTGGAGGTAATTAGTCAGTATAAAGATGCTGGTAAGGTATGGGACTTCTTTTGTTGTCTTTATCCGGCGGCTCCGTTAATTACTCCTCAGAAAATCAAAAAAGGATATCAATTAATGATCGAATCTGGAGCGGATTCTTTGATCCCGGTCGTCAAGTTTAGTTATCCGATCCAACGAGCCTTGTCAGTAGAAAAAGGCCGGTTATTTAGGGTGGAACCGAAGTATTCAGAATCAAGATCTCAAGATCTGCCAGCGCGTTATCATGATGCCGGGCAGTTTTATTGGGCAAAAACCAGCAGTTTTTTGACTGAAAAACAATTGTTGATGAAAAATACGGTGCCAATGGAAGTCTTGGAGACCGAGGTCCAGGATATAGATAATGAAATGGACTGGCAAATTGCGGAATTGAAATATCAGCTAATGATGAGGAATAAATAGATGTTTAAGTTTGGTTTAAAACTATGGTCGATAAATGATAATTATGTTAAAGACGCTCTGCGCTTGTTCAATGAAGGTGTTTATCAGTACATAGAATTGTATGTGAAGCCAGGTTCATATGAGAAATTTATCGGTTTGTGGAAAAATCTTCCGATCCCTTATGTTATTCATGCCCCTCATTTCCGCGATGGGATGAATTTAGCTAAAAGAGAGAATGAGGCAAAAAACTTGACTCTAATACAGGAAGCACAGCGCTTTGCCGACCAGCTTAAAGCGGATAAACTTATTGTTCATCCGGGGATCGCTGGTGATATCAAGGAGACGGCAAGGCAATTGAAGCTGATCAACGACAAGAGAATTTTAATAGAGAACAAGCCATACTATGCGCTCGATGATAACCTGGTTTGCAATGGCACAACACCGGAAGAGATTAAATTAGTTATGGATGAAGCTGGAGTTGGTCTTTGTTTGGATATAGGACACGCGGCTTGTTCGGCAAGGGCTCATTCCGTTTATTATTTAGATTATTTAAAACAATTTATGATGTTGGCTCCTAAAATGTTTCATTTAGCGGACGGTGATGTTAATAATCTCACTGATGACCATCGGCATATAGGGGAGGGAAATTTTGATTTTAGGCAAATACTGGCGATAATTCATGATAATGCCATGGTTACGATTGAGGTTAATAAAAGTTCAAAAGAAAATTTAAATGATTTTATTAAGGATGTTAAAATGATAAAGGCGATCAAAGGCGTAGCTTGATCTTGCATTTGAAATGAGGAGGAAAAACTGGTGAAAGTATTGTTCCTTCATAATACTAAAAGTAAAGATTTAAAAGCCGAAGAGTTGATTGATTGGCTGAAGGCGCGGCAAGAGGAAGTGTTTTCTTATACAGAAAAACTTGATCTGAAAACTGTTTCCAGTATTAACCCTGAGATTATTGTTAGCTATGGATACAAATATATACTGAAGAGAGAAATTTTAGGTTTTCCCGGAAAAGGTTGTATCAATTTACATATTTCTTATTTACCATTTAATCGGGGAGTAGATCCAAACATTTGGAGTTTTTTAGAAAATACCCCCAAAGGAGTAACCATTCACTATATTGATGAAGGAATTGATACCGGGAATATTATTGCCCAAAAGGAGGTAGTTATTGATGAGGATAAAGAAACATTAAGGTCTTCTTATCAGAAACTTCAAGAAGAGATAGTAATTCTTTTTAAAGAGAATTGGGAAAAAATAAGGGCGGGCGGAATAAAGCCAGAACCTC
>PEYM01000111.1:11627-16680 GCA_002774365.1 Candidatus Saganbacteria bacterium CG08_land_8_20_14_0_20_45_16
AATGCCAATTCATTTGTAGAACTTATAGCAGAAAGAGGGTGGAATACCCTTATCGTGGATCTCAAGAAAAAATATCGAAGAAAAATTATTGTAGGGGAAGAGTCTATCAATGAAGATAGATTTTACCCACATCCAGGACAAGCATCTGGAGATAATAAGGAACTGGAGGAACTCGGAAGGGATTAAAAAATATATGTATACGGAAACTTATATTACTGAGGAAATGCAAAGAAGGTGGTATGAAACAATTAAGAGCAAGAAAGACGAAATCCACTGGGTTGTCGAAGTTGATGGGGAGCTGGTAGGGAAAATGGATTTAAGAAAAATTGATATGGCCAATAAAACTGCTGAATGGTCTTTTTATATTGGCGAGGAATCTGCCATGGGTAGTGGTGCAGGTGTTTTAATCGAATATCAGCTTTTAGAATATGCTTTTAATGAGCTTAAATTGCATAAATTAAACTGTGCGGTTTTAGATTTTAATAGTCGTGTAATCGAACTGCACAAGAAATTTGGATTTGTAGAAGAGGGCAGAATAAGACAGCAAATATTAAAAGGCGATCAATATGTCGATGTAGTGTTGCTTGGGATTTTGAGTGAAGAGTGGAAAGTAAATCGAGCCAGGTTGCAAAAAGTTGTTGAGAGGTTAAAACGATAAAGATGGCCGGAAAGAAATATGTAATAGCAACTATAAAATCCTGGAATATTGATAAGGCAAAAGAATTTAAGGGGAAAAAGGGTTCTGCTATCGAAATTATAACCGAACATTCTGATTTGACCTGCGAAAGGCTGAAACAAATTAATCCGAGGTATATTTTCTTTCCCCATTGGTCCTGGAAAATACCCAAAGAAATTTACGAAAACTGGGAATGTATTGTGTTTCATATGACGGATTTACCATTTGGAAGAGGGGGCTCCCCTTTGCAAAACCTGTTGTCGAGAGGAATATATAAGACGAAAATATCGGCCTTGAAAGTAGTTGAAGAGATGGATGCCGGGCCGATCTATGCAAAAAGTGAGTTAGACATTTCTACCGGATCAGCGGAAGATATTTATAAAAGAGCGGCCGATATAATATTCCAGGAGATGATCCCGTATATAATTATGAATGAGCCTGTCCCTCAGCCTCAGGCCGGCAAAGTAGTGTCTTTCAGGCGGAGAAATGAGGCGGAAAGCGAACTGCCGGGATTTGATGGCCTGCAAAAAGTCTACGACCATATTCGCATGTTGGACGCGGAGGGGTACCCGCAGGCATTCTTGGTGAACAACGGCTTTAAATATAAGTTTAGCAAAGCAAGAATGTTGCCCGATTCGGTTAAAGCTGAAGTAATGATTGTCAAGGAGGGAAATAAAGGCCGTGAATAAACAAGTGCTGGTGATAGTCGCTCATCCGGATGATGAGGTCTTAGGTTGTGGGAAGGGGATAGGATAAGTCTATGAGTTCAAAATATCAAAATATTATTGGTAAAAGTGAGTCTGAAAATATAGAATGGAAACCCTCTTTGGCGCAGATTAATGATATCTTCAAGACTATTTCCGCTTTTTCCAATACACGGGGCGGCAAAATTGTAATTGGAGTAACTGATTCCGGCAAGATTTTGGGCATTGAAATCGGTAAAGGTACAATTGAACAGCTTACTAATAGAATCGGACAGGAAATCGATCCCAGAATTCGTCCCAGTATTACTGTTGTGAGGACAGAGAACAAAAATGTTATTGTTATTGAAGTTAAACAATCACGTGATAAATTAGTATTAGCCTCCGGGAAGCCGTATAAAAGGGTTGGCAAGTCCTCTGTCAGAATGAGCAAGGATGAGTATGAAGGGCTAATTTTGGAAAAGCATAAAGAGAAACTGCAGTTTGATAAACAGATTTGTAAGGGGGCGAGCCTAAAGGATATTGATAACGATAAAGTCAAAAGATTTTTAGAAAGAGCAAAGCTTGATAGAAGGATGGATATAAGTCCTAAAATATCAGTCAGTGAGGCGCTGGAGAAATTAGGCCTTTTGAAGGGTAATAAACTTTTAAATGCCGCGATTCTATTATTTGGCAGATTTCCAACAAAGTTTTTCCCGCAGGCCGAAACAAAATGCGCTCGCTTTAAAGGTGCGGAGCCGTTAGAATTTATTGACATGAAAGTTTTTAACGGGAATATTCTTGATCAAAGGGATGATGCCTTATCCTTTGTTAAAGAACATATTAAATTGCATGCAAAAATCAAAGGAACGGAGAGAGTGGAAAAGTGGGAATATCCCATCGAAGCCATAAGAGAGGCTATTACAAACGCGGTTTGCCACAGAAATTACGAAATTGCCGGCAATATCCAGATTAGAATTTTTGACAATAGAATGGAAATATGGGGTTGTGGCCCTCTTCCCAGTCCCCTGACTCCTGAAGATTTAAGGAAAAAACATAAATCAATTCTCAGAAACCCTTTAATTGGAAAATGCTTCTTTTTGGTAAAATTTATTGAAGAATGGGGCACGGGAACCACCAGAATGATTAATGCCTGTGTAAGCGAAGGCTTGCCTGAGCCAATTTTTGAAGAAATTACAGATAGCTTGGTTGTTACTTTTAGAAAATATTATATTACTGAAGATATTGAAAAGATTGGCCTCAACGCGAGGCAAAAGAAGGCAATAGAGCTGATTAAGCAACATGATATGATAGCATTGCGAGATTTAAAAGAAATTATACCTGCGGTGGCTGATAGAACTTTACGAAAGGATATGGATGACCTGGTAAAAATGGGGATAATTAAGCCGGTTGGTGAAAAAAAAGGAAGAAAATATGTTTTTAGATAAAAATATATCGGCAATATATCGGCAGTATATCGGCAATATTAAGGTGGAAATCCTCGACTGCACCATCCGCGACGGTAAGATTGAACAGCTTACTAATAGAATCGGAAGGGAGGGTTGAAGTGTGGAAAGAAAAATTTTAGTCGTAGCCGCCCATCCCGATGATGAAGTGTTGGGTTGCGGAGGAACCATTGCAAAGCTTTCGCGCGTGCGGGGGGGGGGGGCAGAAGTATACTTGTTGATTTTGGGAGAGGGTATGACTTCGCGTTATGAGAAAAGGGAAAAAGGGATGCAAAGTATGGAATTAAAAAAACTTAAAAGCAATATTAATGCGGCGGTAAAAATATTGGGGATCAAAAAAACATTTGTGCATGACTTTCCTGATAACCGCTTTGATAGTGTTGCGCTTTTGGATATTGTCAAGGTGGTTGAGAGAGTAAAAAGCGAAGTTAAACCCGATGTAATATATACGCATCACCGAGGGGATTTAAATATCGACCATCGCGCAACTTATGACGCCGTTCTGACTGCCTGCCGGCCAATTCAAGGAGAAACGGTCCGAGAGATTTATTCTTTTGAGGTTTTGTCCTCAACTGAGTGGAATTATCCCAATTCTTTTAGCCCGAATGCCTATGTTGATATTTCAGAGAGCATTGATAAGAAAATTGCTGCCATGAAAGCTTATAAAAGTGAGCTTAAGGACTGGCCTCACCCGAGGTCAGGAAAAGCAATTGAGGTTTTAGCTCAGCAAAGAGGTTGTGAGGTGGGGTTAGAATATGCGGAAGCATTTGAATTAATAAGGAAAATCGATGAATAGCATAAAAATTAGCAAACATAAAATAGGAAAAGATAAAGCTCCTTTCGTCATTGCCGAAATATCTGGTAATCATAATCAGAGCCTGGAGAGGGCGCTTAAAATTGTGGATGCGGCGACAGAAGCTGGAGTTGATGCATTAAAGCTACAAACCTATACCGCGGGAACAATGACGCTCGATATCAAGGAAAAAGGTTTTGTCATTGATGATCCAAAGAGCTTGTGGTATGGCAGAAGTCTGTATGATCTGTATAAAGAAGCTTATACGCCGTGGGAGTGGCATAAGCCGATTTTTGAGCGATGCAGGGAACGGGGAATTATAGGTTTCAGTACCCCTTTTGATGAAACGGCGGTTGATTTCCTTGAGGAGCTGGACGTCCCTTGCTATAAAATTGCCTCTTTTGAGTTGGTTGATCTTCCGTTAATAGAAAAAGTTGCCTCAACTGGTAAGCCGATAATCATGTCAACTGGCATGGCGACTATTAAAGAGATCGAGGAAGCGGTAAACACAGCGAGAAAAGCGGGGTGCAAGGATATTGTTTTGCTCAAATGCACTAGCACTTATCCTGCTTCACCTGATAATACAAACATACTTACAATTCTGGATATGAAAAAGAAGTTTAAATGCCAGGTTGGCATCTCTGACCACACTCTTGGGATCGGGGTGTCGGTTGCAAGCGTGGCGCTTGGAGTTACTGTTATCGAAAAACACTTTACCTTATCAAGAAAAGAGGGTGGGGTGGATGCTGCTTTTTCAATGGAACCCGATGAAATGGCAGAGCTGATAAAAGAAACAAAACGAGCCTGGCAGGCGCTTGGTAAAGTTAGCTATGGGCCAACGAAAGCCGAGAAAAAGTCTCTAATATTTAGAAGGTCGCTTTATGTTGTGAAAGACATAAAAAAGGGCGAAAGAATATCACAAGAGAATGTTCGATCAATTAGACCAGGGAATGGATTGGCGCCGAAGTATTATAACTCAATCATTGGGGAAAAAGTTTCTCGAAACTGTAAAAGGGGGACCCCGGTCAGCTGGGGATTAATTTAATGTTAAATGCAGCACGCCAAAAATATTTAGTTTTGACTGCACTTGAAGATTACTGGGATACAAATAAACCCTTAGTTTTTCTTGGTGATTGGTGTTGTCGCTTTGGTAGAAGGGCTGCCTGGGATAAACCTATTAATGAGATTATTTCTCATCCGTTTAAGGTAAAAGGCGAGCATGCGCGCACATTTGAATATGTATCAGCGGTGTATGAGAAATTTCTTGTGGAACTTGCGGTTAAATTAAATACTATCCACTCAACTAGCCACAACGTCAGATATTGGCGAATTATTATTGGGCCTTGGCTCTTATGTTATATCGGGGCAATGTATGAGCGATATAGGTTATTGAAGAAAGTATTGATAGAACACCCAGGCATAATCACGGTTTTATTGC
>PEYM01000040.1 GCA_002774365.1 Candidatus Saganbacteria bacterium CG08_land_8_20_14_0_20_45_16
GTCCAGAGATTGTTATTCATTTAGCTTCTTTGAAAAACGTTACCAGGGATCCAGCCTTAATTGAAGCTATGTATGATGTTAATGTGAAGGGGACCTTTAACTTGTTAAATGGTTTAATTGATGAAAAAATTGAGCTGGAAAAATTTATTAATACAGGGACTTGTGAGGAATATGGAGATTCTGTTGCCCCTTTCCATGAGACCTTACGGGAAAGGCCTGTTTCACCATATTCTGCCAGTAAGGTTGCTTCTACCTATCTCTGCCAGATGATGTGTGAGTCAATAAATATCCCTACTGTTAATGTGAGACCCTTTTTAACCTATGGGCCAACTCAAGATACTAGCTTGTTTATTCCTTCCCTTATCAAACATTGCCTTTGGGGAAAGGATTTTAAGATGACTAGGGGGGAACAAACTAGGGAATTTAATTATGTCACAGATATTGCAGAAGGTTTTGTGCTAGTGGCGCAAGCGGAAAACGTAATTGGTGAAATAATTAACCTTGGTAATAGCTGGGAGTATAAGATTAAGGATGTTGCTCAAAAAATTGTTGAATTTATGGGGAATGTAACGAAGCTTGATTTGGGGGCTTTCCCCTATCGGCCAGGGGAGGCAATGCGATTTTTTAGTTCTAGTGAAAAAGCTAAAAAACTTTTGGGTTGGGTGCCTAAGGTTAATTTGGATGAAGGCTTAGAAAAAACAATTACTTGGTATAAACAAAATAAAAATGTTCTTCTTTAAAGGCTTAAAAAGTAAAATATTTACTGTTGTTTTTCTTTTTGTATTGGGTTCTTCTCTGCGTCTTTTTTTTGCTCCGCCCCAAAATACGACAGCAGACCCATTTGAAATTATAACTGCAGCTAAAACGATAAGTGAACGAGGTGTTTATTTGGTACCTATTGTTGGTTCCGCTGATTTAAACATTCACTATAAACCAGCTGGTTGGCCAGTTGGCTTTCCTCTGATGCTCTCTGCTCTATATAATCTATTGGGCTATAGTGAGCTGTTGGCCAGATTGTTTACAGTTTTTCTTGGCAGTTTTGTAATTGTTTTTGTCTTTATTTTAGCTGATTTGTTTTTTGGTGGAGAAGTTGCTTTCTTATCTGGTTTGATGCTTGCTTTGAATCCATTACTAGTGGCATTTAATGGTCGAATCTTTACTAATAATCCGGAATTGTGTTTTTTATATGCGTCTATTACCTGTTTGTTGTTAGCTGTGGTGGAAAAAAGCCAAACATTAAAGTTTATTAATATTTTATCAATTACTACGAGGAAAAAACGTTTTTTGTTGTTATTATTTTCTTTCTTTTTACTTGGGTTTTTATTGACCATTCGAGATACAGCCAGCATGTTTCTGCTTGTTTATGCTTATATTTTTTATCAGGCAGGTTTCTTCTCGTTCTATCAAGCCCGTAAACGTTTTAAACAGGCTTTGAAATTGTTTTTTGTTATATTGATCTCTTTTATTGTTGGATATTTGCCGAGTCTGTATTTCAATTTTCAGAATTATGGATATTTTCTGATTTCAACTACTTATAAGTGGGGAGGAAAATTGAATTTCCATTATATGTTGTTTGGTTCGGGCGGCTTGTCTGGGGCCGCTGAAATGTTTTTAACTGGCTTGTTTTATACTTTTCCGATCTTGTCATTGTTTTTTATAAACAAATTTACGCGTCAAGATCGCTTTTTAGTTGTTTGTTATATTTTAATGTTTATAGTGTTGATTTTAATTAATGGGGCCTATCCAATTAACGGGGCTTCCCCGCGTTATATTTTACCCTTAATTCCATTTATGACTATTTTAGCCGCTCATGCTTTGCTAACTCTTTCTCCCAGAATCATGTGGTGGGGACGTAGCATTATTATTTTGTTCGTGGTGGGCTGGTTTTGTTTTTTGTTTTATCCGTGGCCCGGACTTTTTAGTTTCTCGCCCAAATTTGCTTATGCAACTTATTATTCACCTGTCTATCAAAAATACCCATTTAATAATTACCCAACGCATATCAATGCCTTAACCTGTTGGGTTAAAGCCCATACACCTAAAAATGCCGTAATTCTGGTTACTTCAGCCCAGCCATATCACTTTTATTATTATGCTCAAAGGGATACAATTATTTTTTCTAATGTTACAACGCAGGTTTTAGAATCTATTATTAAGAAACGTCCTGTATATATTGTTGAAGAACATATCGATATCTATAATCCGGACATGATCAATAATATTAAGAATATTATAAAGAGTTGTGGGTTTAGTTATGTTGTGGTAGGAGAGATTCCCTTGTTTAGTCCCAGATTTGGGCAAACAAAAATGCATATTTATCAGGTAAAGGATAAATCTAAATGAAAAAACTTTTGAGTAAAATTATTAATAAAAAGGCGAAAATTGGTATTATAGGATTGGGCTACGTTGGCCTACCTTTGGTTAGAGAGTTTTTAAGGGTTGGCTTCCCAGTTATTGGTTTTGATGTGGACAATAAGAAGGTTTCTTTGCTTAATCAAGGAAAAAGCTATATCAAGCACATTGCCAATAAAACCATCAAAGATTTTGTCTCAAGTGGCCGGTTTCAGGCGATAACAAATTTTTCCAGTCTTAAAAATGTTGATGTTGTTATTATCTGTGTTCCCACACCCCTCAATGATTATCGCGAGCCAGATTTATCTTATATCTTAGAAACCACAAAAACAATTGCGCTAAATCTTAAAAAGGGTCAGTTAATTGTTTTGGAAAGTACCACATACCCAGGAACAACAGATGAGGTTATTTTGCCTTTGCTGGAGCAAGGGAGCTTAAAGGTTGGCCAAGATATTTTCCTAGCTTTTTCGCCAGAAAGAGAAGACCCAAGCAATAAAGATTTTGGTCTAGGTAGTGTGCCTAAAGTTGTTGGAGGAATTACTCCCGGTTGTTTGCAATTGGCTCAGACGCTTTATGATCAAATTGTGGTAAAAACTGTGCCTGTGTCCAGTCCCAGGGTAGCTGAAGCTACAAAATTACTAGAAAATATTTATCGGGCAGTAAACATTGCCCTTGTAAATGAACTTAAAATGCTTTTTGATCGCATGCAAATTGATATTTTTGAGGTTATTAACGCAGCAAAGACAAAGCCTTTTGGTTTCCAGGCTTTTTATCCTGGCCCTGGTTTGGGCGGGCATTGTATCCCTATTGATCCTTTTTATTTAACCTGGAAAGCTCGGCAGTATGATTTTGCAACTAGATTTATTGAATTAGCTGGAGAGATTAATACCAACATGCCTTACTATGTTTTTGATAAAATAGTTTCTGCGCTTGGACAGGATGGTAAGTCCATAAAAAATGCTAGGATTTTGGTTCTGGGTACGGCTTATAAAAAAGACATTGATGATCAACGGGAATCGCCAGCATTAAAAATTATTGACTTGTTGATTAAGAAAAAAGCTAGGGTTTCATACAATGATCCTAATGTGCCAAGGTGTTTTGGCCATCAACGTTTTCCTGGAATTGATCTGTCTTCAACATCTTTAACCCCAAAACATTTAAAGGCTATTGATTGTGTTGTCTTGGTTACTAATCATTCTGCTTATAATTACGAATTCATTGCTAAACACTCGAAATTGATTGTTGATACGCGCAATGCTTTTGGATCTGTGAAAAAAAATAAAGCTAGAATTGTGCCGGCTTAAATGAAATCAAAGATTTATGGAGGCCACTACTGTCCCAACGTTGAAGGTGGAAAAACGTTGTAGTGCTTGAATAGACAGGAGATATCTGGAGTTTATGGGTGTAGTTGATTTGAAATCAAAGGATAATAGGCGTTATGCTTTTTTGGGTAAACACCTGGCAAGTCGAGCTTTTTTAAAGTAGTGATATGTTATATTTAGATAATAAATGGAGAACCCATGCGTCAACTAATCCAAAATTATAAAAGCGGTGAATTGCAGCTAGTCGAAGTCCCAGATCCGATTTTGCGGCCAGGTGGGGTTGTCTTAGAGACCAAAAACTCGCTGGTCAGTGTTGGCACAGAAAAGCTGATGATCAGCTTGGCGCAAAAGGGATATATTGGCAAAGCCATGGCTAGGCCGGATCTTGTAAAGCAGGTCATTAACAAGATCAAAGTTGACGGTCTGGTTGATACCTATAAAGCGGTGATGAGTCGCTTAGATACACCGGTGACGCTTGGTTATAGTTCGGCTGGGGTGATTAGGGAAATGTCCGATCTCCAAGGTCCTATCTCCTATGTCATCGGGGATAGAATAGCGTGCTTTGGCGATGGGTTTGCTACTCATTCTGAGTTGAGCTTTGTTCCGAAAAATATGTTTGTTAAGATTCCGGATAATGTCTTTTTTGAAGAAGCAGCTTTTGTTGGGCTGGGTTCGATTGCCCTGAATGCGATCAGGGTAACAAATTTAACCTTTGGTGAAAAGGTGGTTGTTGTGGGACTCGGATTACTTGGCCAGCTCACTGTGCAAATGCTTAAGGCCTTTGGTTGCCAGGTACTTGGGGTTGATATTAGTGAAGCCAAGCTCAAAATGGCTAGAGAGTTTGGAGCAAATCTTTGCCTCTTGTCCGATGTCCGAGGTCCTATGTCCGATGTCGTCAACGCAATAAAAGATTTTACCGGTGGGATAGGGGCGGATGCGGTCATTATTATGGCTGGCTCACAGGATAACAAGCCAATTGAAATGGCGGCAGAGATCTCGCGTGATCAAGGGAGGATAACTGCTTGCGGTATGGTTTCTTTAGATGTCCCGCGCCAGGAGTTTTTCAAAAAAGAGCTTAAGGTTGTTGTTTCTCGCGCCACCGGGCCGGGGAAATTTGATCCGCTCTATGAAAATCGGGGGATTGATTATCCGCTCCCCTATGTCAGGTGGACCACCCAAAGGAACATGGAGTGTTTTCTTTCTCTAGTGGCAGAGCAAAGGGTCAAGCTAGAGAAACTAGTTAGCCATCGCTTTAAACTTGACGAGGCCTTAGCTGGTTATGAAATGCTTTTATCTGGCAAAGAGCCGTATTTAGGGGTTTTATTGGAATATGGACAAAAATCTGAGCCTAAGAGAAAAGTTGCTTTGAGCTCAAATGTCCAATCTTCACCAACTAAAGTTGAGGGGACAATTGCTTTAGGTTTAATTGGGGCCGGTCTACATGCAAACACTAGTTTGTTACCAACCTTAAAGAGTTTCAAGGATGTCAAATTGGTTGGCTTGGCTGATGCAGAAGGGTTTAAGGGGCGGCATACAGCCCAAAAATATGGTTTTGCTTACTGCACCACTGATTATCACGAATTACTAAAGGATAATAATATTAACTTAGTACTAATTGCGACTAGACATAACTTGCACGCGCAAATGGTGCAGGATTCCTTTGCGGCAGGTAAACATGTCTTTGTTGAAAAGCCCTTGGCTATGAAGCTGGAAGAGTTAAAGCAGATCAAGGAGGTTTATATAAAATCCGGCCGGCAACTAATGGTCGGTTTTAATCGTCGCTTTGCCCCCCACACACTGATGGCTAAAGAGTTGCTGGGCAAAACAGACAATTTAGTGATCAATTGCCGAGTGAATGCTGGTTTTGTGCCTGGCGATAGCTGGATCCATGATGCCAGCGAGGGTGGGGGGCGCGTTATTGGCGAGGTTTGTCACTTTGTTGATCTTCTTCAAACACTAACAAATTCTTCGCCAGTTGAGGTCTTTGCCAAAGCAACTGATAAAAATGGTGGGGACAACCTGGTTATTACTTTAAAATTTGCCAATGGTTCAATCGGGACAATTACATATGCGTCTCAAGGAGATCGTATCTTGCCAAGGGAGCGGATTGAGGTTTTTGCTGGCAGTTCTGTGTGTGTGATCGATAATTTTAAAAATCTGTTTTATGCCAAAGATGGCAAGATAGTTAAAAAGAAGGCCTTTAGTCTTGACCGAGGTTATGCTGGAGAATTTAAGGCTTTGTTTTCCTCCTTGCGTGATGGTGGGGTGGCCATCCCCTTTGACAGCCAATTATTAACAACTTTGACCACTTTTGCTATTATTAAGTCAATAAAAAGTGGCCATTCACAAGAAATTACGCTAGACGACCTAGTACACAGTACCCAGGAAAAAATATGCATATATTAATCTTATCCGAAGCCTTCCCCCCAGAGACAAAATCTGCCTCAACCCTTTTTTTTGAGCTGGCCGAGACGTTAGTAGAGCGGGGGCACAAGGTCTCTGTTATCACTCGAATGCCGCGTTATAACGTGGCTGATGGAACAGATTTAAATAATATTCCCAAACAGGAGACGCTGGCTGGGATAGAGGTTTA
>PEYM01000068.1 GCA_002774365.1 Candidatus Saganbacteria bacterium CG08_land_8_20_14_0_20_45_16
AAAAACTGGTTCAAAAAGAAAATTAGCTCCGCAATATCAGAGGGTATTAACAACAAAATCAAAAGACTAAAGCGGATGGCCTATGGTTACAAAGACGTTGAGTATTTCAAATTAAAAATTCATCAGCACTGTGGCTTACTGAACCCTAGGAGGTTTCCACAATAATTACGAAAGAACCAAAAATATCGCCTAGGCTCTATTTTAGAGCAAACGCTCAAAAAATTAATGACTCAAGAAGCAAGGAAATTTGAACGCTTTTATCCCAAGTGTGATAAATTGTGTTCCTCAACTATAGGCAACTATAATTTAAAAAATACGAATCAATAAAAATCGATCGCATTCCTCATTTTGTATAATTGATGGTCTTGAGGGATAAAGCGCTCGCCTTTAACCTCAAGTAAATTCTTAGGCACGATATTATCGGCTTCAAGCCCTGGATAAACACCAAATTTGCCCTGTTTCATGAAATCAAAGATCGCATCACCGAATCGCAGGCCCAGAATACGATCTTCCATGTGGGCATTGCCGCCGCGAATAGCGTGGCCGCAAACCTGGAGCCGATATTCATATTCAGGTAGATGCTTTTGCAGTAGGGCATAAAAATATTCGCCAATACCACCCAGTTGTTCATTACCAAAAGAGTCCTTTTTCTTAGGCATCTCGTGTCTAGCTTTAACCAAGGCGTGTTTTGGATCAGCGAGAACCGCATCAAGCAGCTCCTGATGACGCTTATTAAGTTCTGCCGGGTACTTGGTATCAAACAAACGTGTCCCTTCAGAAACAACCACAATGCAGAACTTTTGCGCCTCCATCGCCTTCTTGACCCGGCCAAAAACCTCATCAAGGTTAACGACTTCTTCAGGCAAAATAACAACTTCAGCCCCGGCAGCTATCCCTGCGTATAAAGTGACCCAGCCGGCATGGCGGCCCATCAGCTCGACCACAAAACAGCGGTTGTGGGAGCGGGCAGTGGTGGTAATGTTTTCTAAAAAGTGGACAGATTCTTCAATCGCAGAGTTAAAACCATAGGTCCGCTCGGTCCCCCAAACATCATTATCCATAGTCTTAGGAGCCCCAAACATCGGGAAAGTAAACTGCTTACCAAGCTTGCCGGCTGCCCCCAGGGTATCGTCACCACCCAGCACAACTAAGCAATCAAGCCCCAGCTTCTTCATGTTAGCCATGGCGAGCTCTGGCAATTTTTTCTCAAGGTTGGCCTTAGAAAAGAGGTTAGTGCGGGATGATTTTATAATCGTACCGGCTTCTTTAAATGAATCTTCAAGATCTGCGCGATGGAGCTGCTGCATAATCTGGTCAACCGGGACTTGGTCCTGGTCTTTAGTCAAAGATTTCCACCCTTCAAAAAGTCCCCAGAGCTCCATTTTATCGTTGGCCGGTAGGGATTGGTTCGCCTTATTCATCTGGCGCAAGAAACCAAACATCACCGCGTTATGTCCCGCGCAATCACCGCCGCCGGTCAGTATCCCGATTTTCTTGATATCAATCTCTTTCCCTTCAAACTTCGCTTTCATTATCTTACGCCTTTCCTGCTGATCCCAAAACGTTTGTGTTCTTGGCAATGATCAGCTTCTTTAGTTCTTCGCGGGCTGGCCCAAGATATTTTCTCGGGTCAAACTCACCTGGCTTTTTAGCAAATACTTTACGGATAATCGCAGTCACAACCAAACGGCCATCGCTATCAATATTAATTTTGCAGACCGCAGACTTAGCAGCTTTGCGCAGCTGTTCTTCTGGGATACCGACAGCATTATCCATCTTGCCACCAAATTTATTGATCATCTGGACATACTCTTGGACAACAGAGGATGCGCCGTGCAAAACAATGGGAAAGCCCGGCAAGCGTTTTTCAACTTCTTCCAAAATGTCAAAGCGCAGGGGAGGGACACTCTCGCCTGGTTTTAATTTAAACTTGTAGGCCCCGTGGGAGGTTCCAATTGAAATAGCCAAGGAATCAACGCCTGTTCTTTTAACAAAATCCTCAACCTGGTTAGGGTCAGTATAAGTGTGTTGTTCGGCGTGGACATCATCTTCAATCCCAGCCAAAACACCAAGCTCCCCTTCAACCGTAACATCAAATTGGTGGGCATATTCCACTACTTGTTTGGTCAATTTGATATTGTCTTCGTAAGTGTGGCTGGAGCCGTCAATCATAACCGAAGAAAAACCGGAATCAACGCAGGATTTACAAAGCTCAAATGTATCTCCATGATCTAAGTGCAGACAAACAGGGATATCGCTCTTTAAATCCTTTCTTGCCATTGTCACCGCGCCCTGGGCCATATACTTTAATAGGGTCTGGTTAGCATATTTTCTCGCTCCGCTGCTAACCTGAATAATGACTGGAGATTTACTTTCTGCGCAACCCCCAATAATCGCTTGGAGCTGTTCCATATTATTGAAGTTATACGCCGGAATCGCGTATTTTCCCTCCATTGCCTTTTTAAACATTTCCTTCGTGTTAACTAGCCCTAATTCCACATACAGTTTCTTTGCCATTTTACTTTACCCCTTTCTTTATTAATTAAAGCAATTCAACCAAAGCTTCGATAGTAATTTCAGCGTCTCTAATGAGCTTGCGCAACAAACCTTTGCCTAATTCTTTGTGTTTTGGAATGGTTAGCGGCTTTTTGTTTTTATCAACTTTGTGATGCAACCTAATATGGCTTCCTTTCTGCCTGGTCACTTCATAACCAAGTTTTTCAAAACAGCGAATTGCCTCATTACCAGAAATAGTTGGGATTTTAGGCATAAGATAAGGTTAAAAAGCTAAGCTCTTTAGGGTGATAGTCCTTTAAGATTTTTTTGTTCTCTTTTTCTTCTAAACAAATAGTAATTACTTCTTTAATATTTTTTAGAGCTTCGTCCATGGTTTTACCCTGCGAGTAACATCCAGAGAAAACCGGGCATTCAACCACATAAACCCCATCTTCATCTTTTTCAATCATAATAGGCAGTAATGACTTAAGCATCAATAAACTCCTCCTGAGTAAATTTTAACATAAAAACCTTCAGACAAATAGTCTCACCCTTCTACGCTATCAATGATACCACAATATTTTTTTTGAGGAAAGAGTAAAAGTATGCATGATGGATTAGCGCAAATAACAGCCCAAGCAATCGCTCAAGATTTAAAGCAATTAGACCCTGTCGTAGCTAGTTTATTGCAGAGACCAAATCGTGCTCGAGGAAAGCTAGCAAGGATCACCACTTGGCTAAATCAATGTGGCTCTCTAACGATAGATCAACTTAGCAGTAGAATTGGTTGGAGAACATTTCCCGAAGTTTTTTTCATTAAATCTAATACTTGACCAACTTCTCAAAACTCTCCGGCTTGAGGCTGGCGCCGCCGACAAAATAGATTATTTTCCTTTAATCTGTTTCAAGCCTTCTAAATATTGAATATCTTCTAGATCTTTAGGCCGAGAGCCAAGCTTTTTGAGGGCAATTAAATCATCAATCGCAGGTAAATTAACAGTAAAGCCTTTTTCTCCAGTGGCCACATTTCGCCTATCGTATAACTGTGCAAAAGACATCTTTTTCCCTTTGCCAATTGAGAAAAATTTGGGGCAAAAGACATCAACGGCAACATCATTCTCGAGCTTAAACATAAAATGTTTTTTTATCTTTGCTTTGCTTTTATTGGGGATTAAACTGTATTTCTTGGCTATCTTGAACAACAAGTCTAAGTTTTCAGAACCATTATCAACGTAGATATCGTAGTCCATGGTTTGTACCGGACCACCATAGGCAATAATTGACCGGCGGCCGATTAATAAATACCTAACCCCTGCTTTGTGAATATCGTTTAGAAAATCAATCGCTTCATTTTGATATTGCATGTTTCTTTATCTTTAGTTTGCGGAAAAATTCTATACTCTTGGAGTCCTTTGCGGATAATTCAAGGCGTTTTCTAAGCGGAAACTTCAAAAACCAACGGATATTTTCTAAAATGTCTTTATCAATCTTCTTTTTTTTCATCTATTTAATAGTATCACAATATTTTTTTTGAGGAAAGAGTGAAATTTGTATTATTATATTCCGATACTATCATAGAGATACTCTATGATAGTTACAATCAGACCGCGAATTTTTGGCCAACCAGGGATGCTAACAAACTGGCATCAGAGATTAGGTTTTTTTAACCGCTTGTCGGTAGGTGCTTTGCAGGCGGTAGAGATTGGGGCTAATCTTCTAGGCATTAGGCCAGAGGGAAGCTATCTTGAAAAGACAAGAAAAGAGATATTTTCGGCCAGGAATGTCCCTATTATTGAAATTCCCCAGCTACTTGATTTTTCAAATTCTAAACTTGACAGCATGAAGAGTGACAAAACAACAGAGCAATATTTAACTGGTAGACTGAAAATCATGAAATTTCCAGTGAGGGTCAGTCTTTTCCGACAAGTTATGAATGGATACGAAATCACCTATGATGAGGAGACAGCTAGTAGATTGAGGCACGCAGGTTATGGTTTTAGAGTAAAAGATACTATGAAACATGTATCTGCCGCTGATGCAATAGAGTTTGCCAAAAGATTAAGTTTCTTAACAGGCAGAACTTTTATGGTGCCAACTGAAGAGCAATTTGTTGCGGCAGCTAGGTTGGGCCAGCAAGCGCGTGAGGTGGATCACAGCAGTAATTTGCATATGCAAAGCGGAGAATATGACTACACCTTGACCTTAACTCCAGCAGCTTCAAATAAAGGGGCAACAATTACGCGGCACGAAGACAGACAAAATAGAGCAACTTCAAGCCCCATCAGTAATCACAATTTATTCGTTATCCGCCTGGTTGAGGTCCTGACTTCGACATTGTAGCACCCAATTATCACTGCATGATTGTAAAGCGTTTTCTGTTCTTGGTCCATTTTTAAGGTTTTTTTCATTTTTCTTCTACTCATTTTGATTTCCTCTTTATACTTATATTCTACCGCTCAAGAAGGAAACCCGCACTCATTTTACCTGTCCAAATTCTTCAGTTTATTATACAGTGCGATAATTGGAAGAGACTTTACTGGCTAATTGACCAAAGGCATTGCCTAAACGATTTATGCGTGATGCTGGATTATTGACACAATAGCTTACTATCTCTCGTCCCAATTTTCCTAATAATAATGAGATTTAATGTTGCTCCCCAGGTTGCTGTTTATTATGAGTACCTAATGGTTTGGCAATCTATAAAAGGGATCCCTTTACATTAGTTATTATGGGTCTAAATTGCCATAAACTTGCACAAAAACATTGATTTTACGGACGAATTGCCCTTAGGCTTGCTTTGTGCTATATTTTGGTCATGCTCTCCGACATAGAAATCGCCCAACAAGTGCGGATGAAACAAATTGCCGAGATTGCTAAGATTGCTGGTATCAAAATGTCTGAGCTCGAGGTCCAAGGCTGTTTTAAGGCCAAGATTAACCTCAACATTTTTCAGCGACTCAACAGGAAAAAAGACGGCCATTTGATTCTAGTTACCACCATGTCTCCCACTCCTCAAGGAGAAGGAAAGACTACTACCACGATTGGCTTGGCTCAAGCCCTGCGTAAAATTCGCAAAAAGGCTTTTGTTTGTATCCGCGAACCTTCCTTGGGTCCGGTGATGGGGATGAAGGGTGGGGCAGCTGGTGGCGGCTACTCCCAAGTTTTGCCGATGGACGATATTAACCTTCACTTAACTGGTGATATTCACATGGTAACCTCGGCCCATAATTTGCTTTCAGCCATGCTTCACAACCATATTCATCAAGGGAATGAGCTGCAAATAGATGAGCAGAAAATAGTTTGGAAACGGGTCATGGACATGAACGACCGTTCCTTGCGTGGTTTATTTGATATTACAGCTTCTTCCGAAGTTATGGCCATCCTCTGCCTGTCTGAAAATATTGAAGATATGAAAGAGCGCTTGGGCGAAATAATTGTGGCTTATAATATGAAAGGGGAGCCTGTGAGGGCAAAAGACTTGAAAGCCAACGGTGCAATGGCTCTGCTTTTGTGGCACGCGCTTAAACCAAATTTAGTCCAGACCTTAGAAGGCGGCCCGGCTTTTATCCATGGCGGCCCGTTTGCCAATATTGCCCATGGCTGCAGCAGTTTAGTCGCTACCAGACTTGCTTTGAAATTAGCGGATTATGTGGTGACCGAGGCAGGCTTTGGCAGTGACCTGGGGGCGGAAAAGTTTTTTGATATTAAGTGCCGGTGTGGCAAGCTGATGCCTGCTGTTACTGTTTTGGTGGTGACAACCCAGGCTATCGAGCGCCACGGCCTGGAAAACGCGCAAAAGCATCTTGAAAATTTACGATTATTTGCTGTGCCGATTGTAGTGGCGATTAACAAAAAATCCAGTGACACCAGCGACCAGCTTAGCAAGATTAAGAATTATTTTTCCGGCCAAAACGTTGATTGTGTTGTTTCTGATGTTTGGGCGAGAGGCGGAGCTGGTGGCAAAGATTTTGCCAAGGCTGTGGTCAAGTTCTGTGGAAAAAAATCAGATTTTAAAGTTCTTTATGACTTAAAACTCTCGATCAAAGGAAAAATCGAGACAATTGCCAAGAAGATTTACGGTGCTGACGGGGTTGATTATACACCGGAGGCAGAGGCAGACCTTAAATGTCTTGAGAAGAATTGTTTAGATGAGCTCCCTATTTGTATCGCCAAGACCCAGTACTCTTTTTCGGATAACAGCAAGCTCTTTGGCGTACCCAAGGGATTTAAAATTACTATTCGAGAGTTGAAATCTTCAAATGGTGCTGGCTTCATTGTGGCCTATGCCGGTGCTATAATGACCATGCCTGGTTTGCCCAAGCATCCGGCCGCGGAAAATATGGATGTGACGGAAGAGGGGGTTATAACGGGGTTGTTTTAAGCCTCTTTTGTGCCAACTCACAGAATCTCATGATAATACGATATCCTTCTTGTAAAAAGAATTTTTTTTATCCCATTTCAAATCCAAGTATTGATGGGCCAGAGTGTTTCTAATGTCAACTAACCGAATTAGCTCCTCGGCTAGTTTTTTTGGAATAAAATCAAGTAATCCCAGCTTTTGTATGACTTCCTTATAAGTTACTGGCATTTCGGTTGCTTCCCCTGCTATAACGATTTTCGCGATATCAATGCATGCGTTGGTGACATTTTCTGCCAGACGTTCAATATTTCTCCTGGTAGTGTTATCTGTTGAATAGATTTGCCAGGTGGTGCTTTGCAACCCTTGTAAATCGTTGAGTTCAGCCTCAAGAAAGGCTAATCGGCTCAAGATGCTTTCTTTTTGTTCGGGTTTTAACGGTGTCATGCCAGAGCTCCTCTGATTTTTCTGCGCAAGTTCCAAAAATCAAAAATAAAATTTTGAAAATCTTCAGCTTCTCGTGAAAAATCAAGCATTTTGTTCAAGTAAAGCCGATAGTTTTTTATGCTTAGCGGTTTTCCGCGCAACGCGGCCCAGGCCACAGTTGGTCGGGCTTGATTTAAAACAATTAGATCTACTTCACGATGAATACAGGTCTCAATTTCCAGCCACAATTGATCAACCTCTTTCAATGTGTATTTGCCGTCAAACCAGACAGCCACATCTACGTCTGATTCAGCCAGCTCTTTGCCTGTTGCGACAGAGCCAAAAAGAAAAGCCATGGAGATTTTTTCTTTTGCCACGAAAAATGAACGTAATTGATCAAAGATTAGAGCCATGACTTAAATTTTAGCATCTTGTTTTTGAGGAAGCGAGCTGAAGGCATGGCTCTGACGGAAGAGGGCGTTATCACAGGGCTGTTTTAAGGCTTTTTTGTGCCAACATTGCTGGAGCCAATTGTTGACCACCTACCTCATAGTCCATGGTTCAAAACGAGTTCGATTCCATGGAGTCATTGTTCCTTTTAATGTCGCGAGTTGTTTTGCTGACATCCAACCTTTTTGCTCTTTTGTAAAACACTCTGCTTTTTCTTCTCGGTAAAAATAATATAGCCATTCCGGCATCATATTGGTTATTTGTTTGTGTGTTAAAAAGCTAATTTGACCATCGCTTAAAAGGCTTATAATATGGGGGCTTTCTGATCCTCCAACATATGTGTTTGGCATTTTTGTTATCTGCTCGAAGGTTAACCATGTAACTTGCTTTTGGGTAAGCAGGTGTGCAATCACCATGAGATCACGTTGGGGTATAGCCCGCATTTGTGCTGAGCCAGGGAATCTCCTATTAATTTCTTTTCTTAACAAAGGATCCTTCGGAAAAACTTCGGCAAGCTGCTCCAATGACATATCTTCATAAAGTGAAGATAGTGTTCGCCCCTCTGTTGGCTGTAATGTGAAAAAGGACGAACTTCGCCTTATGCCGAACAAATGATTAATAATAGAAGGATGTAGTGCTTGTATCTGTGCTGTTGTTAGATAGCTAATGTGCGCATCTAGATCATCAGAAGATTGGGAGAACCAATTCAAATCCTCAATTTGTTTGGGAGTAAAAGCGCTAATTTGCTCGGGCGCTAACTTTTTAATTTCCAAACAATAAAGCTGCGTACTGGTTAATGCCGGAAGTTGCTTGCAAGTTAAAGCTTGCATTTGTTGCTCCAACCAACTACCAATTACAACGCTTTCTAAAAGACCAATCTCTTCCGGGGTTAGTTGTTTGATCTCATCTGGTGTTAAATGTGAATCATACTCTTCTTTTCGCGCCCACACTTGCTGGGGATCAGCAATCCTTCCCAGAATTGCCAGAACCCAGTCTGTGTCATCTGCTCTTCATTTAAGCAAGCAGTCAAAAATTTGTGTGACTCTCTCTGTTCTGATTAATGCTTGGTCAAGACAACCAGTTTAAATTTAATTATTTCTAATGCCAATGCCAGGTCTTTCCTGTTGGCAGGAGAGGCTTCTTCTGGATCATGAGCAACTAAAGCTTGAACTGCTTGGTGAATGGTTAAAGGAGGTGGTACCGGATTGCCAAGTGCTTTTTCTAAAAGTACATTTCTAGGGTTTCCATTGGGGTCAGTGAAGTTATCTCTCTTGATAGAAAATGTCTCTCGCCAGCGGGCAAAACGTTTTTCTGACTCGCGTATTCGTGGTAGTTCGTGTGTTGATGTCATAATTGATTTACTTTTTCCTCCCCGGCGCCATTTGAATTTCCGGCGCCATTCGCTTATACTATGTTATCGTTACCTTTTATGAAAAATTTCACTAAAAAAGAAGAACTATTAAAATGGTTGCAATTGCCAATGGTAGAGGCGGTTTTTGATGAAGCCTATCAGTGCAATAGCCGGGATGTGTTCACTGCAAAATTAGACAACCTTTATCAAGAGACTAACAATTCTTTAATGGTGGCTGTTGCCGGAGAGATTGGCAATAATGCTTTTGACCATAATCTGGGTAGTTGGCTAGATGTTGCTGGCGTCTATTTTAGGCATTTTAATAATGAGAAGATTGTTGTTATAGCAGATCGTGGGCAAGGAGTAAGAAAAACACTAAGTAATATTGTTCCTGATATTCAAACGGACAAAAGGGCTATAGAAATAGCTTTTACGAAAACAATTTCCGGTAGGAGTCCTGAACAAAGAGGGAATGGCTTAAAGTTTGTTGCTGAAGCTGTCAAAAACAATAATTGGGAGTTGTTTTTTCAATCGGGCGCTGGTTTGGTAAAAATTGAGAATGTAGCAATGTCGTTTTCTGAATCCTCAAAAATTATTAATGGTTGTTTGGCGATTTTAGAATATTAAAAAGGTGATGATATGAGTGCGCCGAGGGAAGACTGCGTTAACCATTCCGTGACCTGTCTGTCGACAGGCAGGAAATCGGGACAGGGCAAAG
>PEYM01000092.1 GCA_002774365.1 Candidatus Saganbacteria bacterium CG08_land_8_20_14_0_20_45_16
AGAAGTAGAGGCCAGAGCAGAAAGATCTGGCCTTGAGCTAGTGGCAGCAAACACAACAATTGCTGAAGAGCGCGCAAGGGCTGACCAATTTTTAACAGAACTAAGAACCGCGGAAAAAGAAGTTCAAAAACTATCAAGACAACTGACAGCCCGAGGAGATGAATTAGAAGAGCAAAAACAAGCTGTTGCCCAAGCGAAAGCAGCGTTGCAAAAGCTAGAAGCAGCAAAAACAGCAACATCAGAGGAGCTAACCAAAGCCCGGCTCGACTTACAAAATGCCCGGGATGATTTTGCAAAAAAAGAGGCTGGGCATGAACAATTGAAAAAGGCCTTAGGGCTGGCCCAAACAGGGATGGAAAAATTAAATAATGAGTTGGAGGGTACCAAAAGAAGATTAGCAGCCAAAACAAAGCAGGTCGAAGAGCTAGAAGCCCAACAAGCCAGCACCGACGGCAGACTACTCGGCCTCTCCATAGCAAAAAGTTCATTAACAACTAGCCTTGAAAGGGAACAAACTAGACACGCTGAACTAGAGCAAGGGATGACTGCTCACCAACTTGAGCTAGAAGCAGAGCTGCGCCAGACAGCAGAAAAATTAACCGCGGCAGAGCAAGTCAATCAGCAAGCCCAAGCCCTTATCATAGAACTTAAAGCTGCTTTTAAGCGCGCTGAACAGCGCCGGGCCCAGGCTATCCATCAAAGGGACCAACAGCTGGTTGCTGCCAGAAAATCAAGTGCAGCTAAGACAGCAGAGATCACTGGTTTAGAAAATGAGGTCACTAGCTTACGAAGAGAATTAGCTGAACTTAGGGTCTCTTTAACTACTCAACTTGGCGATGCTACCCAAAAAATCATTGAACTTGAAAAAAACTTAACTAAAACCAATCAAGCCAAACAAAGATTAGCTGAAACGCTCACAACCCTGCAAGCTGAACATCGTGACCAAGGAGAGTCTTTGCGCCTGGCCAGACAAAATTTAGGGATTGCAGAAAGAGCAGGAATAAAATTGAGCAGAGAATTAGCTTGGGCCCAAAAAGAACAGGACGCAGCAAGCTTTAGGCTAGAGAGCCAACTCGCTGCCAGCCAGGCAGAAACAGCTAGGGTTGAGGCAGAATTTAATCAAGCAGGCCAAGCCCAATTTGAATTTAGCACTCAAGCCTTTGAAATTATCGAAGCCCAAAATCAACAAATCAATAAATTAACCAATGAGCTAGAAATCGCCCAGGACTTTTATAGACAACAAAAGAGGAGCTTTGAGATAGAAGTAGAAGATCTTCACGACCAGCAAAGGGGAGCCGAAGATCAAATTTCAGGCCTAGAAATAGAGCTGGCAACTACTGATAAGATTGACTCTGAAAAAATCAATGACCTCAAAAAGCAACTTGCCTTGGCCCATCGAGAATTAGAGGCAACCGCGGCTTACACAACCAACGAGGTCCAACGTTTGCAAAATGAGCTGCGCCAAGCCAGAAATAAAATCAGAGAGGTCCAAAGACGCTTAAAAACTGAGCTCCAGAGATCAAGTTCCCTGCTCCGCCGTGCTAATTTAGCAACTACTAAAATAAGTAGAGAACTAGCAGAGTCACAAGCTGACCAAGCACTCATGTTAGAAGCTGTCACCGCCCTTTATCACTCTGAACAAGAGGCCATGGCGCGGGCAGTCAAAGCCGAGGCTCGATTAGAAGGAGATGGTCAAGCCATTGCTACCTTAACAGCAGAGAAAAGAGAATTAGCCACCCTTCTCCATAGCACAAAGGCTGACCTCAAAGAGCTCCGCCAGCAGCACACAGAATTAACAGGTACTTTGGTTACAGCAGAAGAAACAACACGCAAACTAAAGATGACCATAAAAGTTTTTAAAACAGGGCTCGAAGATCTTGCCCGCGGCAAAGCAGAGGCAGAGCAACGATTAGTTGTGGTTGAACAGCAAAGAGATCAAGTTCGTGAACAACTCCACAGAGCACGCGAAACTCAAACCTCACTTGAGGCGTCTAGAAATCAAGAGAACCAAAGGCTTAGGACCAGACAGAGTAAGCTTGAAGAAGAAATAGCCAAACTAGAAAGACAGATTACCAGCTTAGAAACACAGCTTCGCTTCTTTATTGGAGAGGAAAACGAAAAAAATGCTGCGGCAGTCAAGCCAAGACTTATTCAAAATATTATTACTTTAGCCGCCACAGACCCAGAGGCTTTCCATTATATCAATGAAGCCAGCCTCCTACTTGGTAACAATCAATTAGATACAGCCCAGCGAACCGAACTCCTCACTCATCTCTTCAACTTTATCGAAAAGGTAGAGGCCATAGATCTAACCGCTGAAATAGAGGAATTCGTAGAAACTGGAGCAAGTGTCGAGATCGTAATCGAGGAGGGAGACGAAGGGGACTGAGACTCAAGATGATCCTAAGAAAACAAGAGAAATAACTCTCACAGGCATTCCAGCACTGCCACCCCCAGGGGTCATGCAGCCTATCCAGCGTGGTCTGCTGCAACGAGCAAAAGATCTACTTTCCAACGGCAACAGTAAAAAGTAAGCTTCACCTCCTAGCACCCAGTACCTAGTTACCAGTACCTAAAAAAAAACGACCAAAAACTGAAATTTCGCTTTCATTCTAACGATATATATATAGCCATGCCAAGCCCAATCAAAGGCCTAAAGAGCCTCGAGATCAAAAGATGGTTGCGCAATTTACTGCCACCAAGCCGGCCGTCTGGCTGGCAGCCAGCTCTAGCCGGCCTCCCCATAATTCACGGTCAACCTGAAATCAAAAGAATTGACCCGCAGATACTCCTGCAAAATAGCAGTGAACCAGACCCAAATAATATTGATATTCTCCCAGGCTCTCCCCTACCCAGTCCACAAGAGACAACCAAAGCCCAGATTAATATTAATAAAGTTGTTGTTAAATCCGCCAAACTGCTCAATCACAAGAGAAGCGCGGTAATAATAGCCGCGACAGGGATTGCCACTGGCACAGCCGCGCTCTTTGCCTCCTACTACGTCCCAATTAGCGGCCTCTCTTTTGTTGACCGTGTACCAGTTAATTTCTTTTTTCATTTTCATATCTACGTCAGTCTCTGGGCCGAGGGGTGGCTCATTGCTGGCGGGGTTGGACTAGCAACAATGCTTGGCTCAGCCTTAATTGGCCTGACCACTCATCTGGCCCGGGCCAAAAATATTAAGGCCCAAATTGTAAAACTTTATAATGATCCAGACCAAAGTCAAGCCCTGTGCAACGCTATTGTCGCACTCAAAGATCTAGCTCGGGATAAGATTAACGCTATATTACCTCAACCTGAAAACATAAACTGGCAACCTAATATTGAAAAAGCTATAGCCAGCCTGGGAGAGGCAGCAACAATCGTGTACAATCCATCAGAAGCTCCAAAACCAGATGTCCCACCCGAGGCAGCCAGCCTGCTGAAGCAAATAAAGCAAAGCCATCAAACCCTGCTTTTTACCCGCAATATCTCTTTACGTGAGCTAAAAGATATTAGTAAACACAATTCTTTGCGTCGCGAGTGGGACTCTGGCACAAAATATTTTCGCAACGGCCAAAGCCACGAGTACGGCGCCCCTGGCGAGGTAATCACCCTGGTCATGAAAAAAGGCTTTCATCAAAGCGAGGTTTCTCAAAAGAGCCGTTTGGTCAATATGTACATTGAGGAAATAGACGGCAATAAGGCCCCAGGCAGGAAGATCAAACCTCTGGGCAGTTTTGGGGATGACAAAGGCTCCCTCAACTGTCGGGTTCACATTGACGGGGTGATTGAAGAAGCAGAGCAAGAAGGAATGCTCCTCTCCCTAGCTGAAAAGGTTGACTACAACCGTTGCCTGGAAGCTAGAGCCCCGATCCCCCTGTTAGATAATACGCCAAAAGACCCAGATGATCCATTGGCTGCCGCAACAGTACTCCATGACGACGCCCCTAAATTTATGGGCTACTATCCACAGCTTGAAGTTAACCACGATATTCCTCTTGATCAAGTTAAGCGCATTTTAGTTCCGGAACACATGTTAAACGATGCTATTGAGGCTTGCCGGCAAAACCACCAACTGCTCGGCCTATTGCAAAAGGTTGAAGGGACAGGGCAAACCAAGGAAGAGTTTCTTCATCATCGTAATTTGTTATTTCGGCGCTCAAGGGCTTATGGCGGCCAGTTTACCCCTAACTTTGGTTTTAATTCTTTCTTTCTTTTTGAGCAAGCCTTTTTCCGCCTATGTCTAGAAGAAAACCATTTTAATCCCATCACTCAAATTATTGTTTCGCAAGACACTAAATCAATCATTAGCTCAAAGAATGGTTTCCGCCCTCAGCCAGCCGGACCTTGGATCTTTGCTTCTCCCCAAAATGCCCCAGAAATCGAGAGAACATCAAACAATGATTGGAAAGTCTTTATTAACCCGCGGCCAGAAAATTTTGATGTTGTACTCAAAAAAGTTGTTAAGATTTTAAATGGTTTTCAAAGCCACGGTCTGGGCTTTCAGTTTAAGATTGCGGCAAACCTTAATCATGAATGGCGCGCTGGCCGCCCCTTTGGCGCCTCTAGCTCACCCAAGATCGTTATTTATGCTAATGAAAAACACTTGCAGCCTTTAGCCTTGGCGCTCGACGCCGCGCTCAAGAAAAAACACGCTCGCGCTGGTTTTGACAACCAACCAGGCCCTTCTTTTTGTCGTCGCTATGGCAAGACAGATCTCATCTTTTATAAAAAAGAATATTTTGAGCCTTGGGGCGAGGCCAGGGTGGCAATTGCAGCCGCGGCCGAGCAAGCCGCCAGACAAGCAGGGATAACTGATGAAGCAAAAATTATGGCTAAAAAACAAGCAGCCTTAGAGATTGAATACGAGGGTGAGAATTATTATATGCGGAAGGGGGACACAGACCCCCTAGTAGCATAAAATATCCCCCAAAAAGTGAAATTTTTGCCAAAATATGCCGATAGATATGTGGGAGTTCTGAAGGGCGGCAGAAACGGTTAGTTTTTCGGAGCTCTCAATAGAGGTAAATAAGAAAATATGCCCAATCGAGCTGAACTACAACCGAGAAATAGAGTTGAGCAATGGAAAACCAGGCTCGCTTACACTATTATGGGGCAACGAGCAACCGCCCTATTACACAATCTTGCAGATAAGCTCAACCCTGACAACTCACTTTCTGTGACCGCTGGCCCTAGCGCACCACTTCTCTCCTGGCAAATAAGACCAAGACAAGTTATTACAGAGCCGACGAACCCATTACTAAACCAAGCTGATGAATCCCCTAGTACAGAGCTGCCAACTGTTTCTGCTGGGCCCCCTAAGCCTGTTGCATCCAAGACACTGACCAAGCAGCAAGCTACAAGAAATAATAAGCTAAGAAATATCCTAGCAATTACAATCGCGGCAGTTGGGGCTGTTGGCACTGGCTTTTTTGGCTGTGTTTTGGCTTTTCAATACCAGACTTGTCTACTCTTTAGAATTTTTGGTTATTCACTTTTTTCTCATGTTGATTACGCCTTGTTTATACCATTAACAATTATAACCAACACCCTTGCCGTTCTACTGCCAACCATAGGCTTGCTCTACTTAACATTAAGAGGACGGACAAATCAAGCTGAAGCACCCTTTGCTCTGCCTGAAGCTCTCCCTGCGCCACAAGAACCAAATGAGCCTACCCCACCAGCAGAACAGACGAAAGAAGCACCTCCTCTTCCTGCTCTTCCAGAAGAGCCAGAGGATATGCCGGCTCCACAGGAACCAAACTCTGCAACTGGAGCAAAGGGGGCAGAGGACGACTCAACTTCTGCTGTACCAAAGGGCATTTTTATCGGTAACCAAGGACAATATAAAGCAACAGAAAAACTTGGTCATGGGGGACAAGGGGATGTCTTTAAAGGGATTAATATCAAGACAAATGAAATCGTAGTCATTAAGACACTCA
>PEYM01000077.1 GCA_002774365.1 Candidatus Saganbacteria bacterium CG08_land_8_20_14_0_20_45_16
TAGCACCTCTTTGACCATTTTTATGCACACTCCTTTGGTTGGAGTGTAACATTTCTACTTTGGCCAAATGTAACATTACTACTTTGGCGCTACAATTTCAAAAATACCCTTGACACACTTATATTATATATAGTAAAATAGTACTCTCGCTAATAAATCAGCGGAAAGGTTAAGAGGAATTTCCTCTTTCGCCAATAGTTTTGGTGGAGGGGGTTTTTCGTGCGTTTAAGGAAATCATAAAATGCAAGAAGTCATTACATTTGCTTGTACAGAGTGCGACCGGAAAAATTATACGTCGCAAAAAAATAAAAAAATAATTAAAGATCGTTTGGAGCTTGTGAAATATTGCAAGTGGTGCAAAAAGCACACGAAGCATAAAGAGGAGAAGAAGTAGTGGGGGTGCTGACGCGGGAGTGTCGGTTAATGGCTAAACCACTGGTCTCCAAAACCAGGACTGGGGGTTCAAGTCCTCCCACTCCCGAATTTGAGAGATGAAAAAGCAATTTGAAAAACTGGTTAATTTTTTAAAAGAGACTCGGGCTGAGACGAGGAAGGTTGTTTGGCCAGACCATCGCTATGTGTTGGTGGCAACTGGGATAATTTTAGTCCTAACTTTTCTCACTGGACTATACATAATGTGCGTTGATTTTGTGTTTGGTAAAATGTTTGTGTTTTTGAGATAGAAATGGAAGAAGAGAAAAAAGAAGGCTTAGGCCAAAATATAGAAGAGACTGTAAGTGCAGCAGAACCTGGACATGAGCAAGTAGAAAAGATGCTAGATCAACCAGCAGTTGCGTCGCAGGACGCTGAGGCAAAAATTCAACCTGAGGAAAACAGTCCGGTTCCGGGAGAGCAAGCAATTGTTTCTCCAGAAAAAACTGGGCCTGATCAGGTTGAGGGAAAGCAGCCTTTACCTGTTGCAGAAGGACCCGAGCAAACCGACGCGTCTGTTGGTGAGCGCCATTGGTATGTTATTCAAGCATTGACTGGGCAGGAAGATAAGGTCAAGCAATCTATTGAGCTGACCATTAGGATGTCCAGCTTAAAAGACAAGGTTTTTCAGGTTTTAGTGCCAACTGAGGAGATCGTGGAGATCAAGGGTGGCAAACGTTTAGTCAAGGTCAAGAAGATGTTTCCTGGCTATGTTTTCCTCGATATGATCTTAACCGAAGAAACCTGGTATCTTATGCGAGAAACCCCTGGTGTGGCACGCTTTATCGGGACCAAGGTCCAGCCAACCCCTGTTTCTGGCAAGGAAATGCAAAGGGTCCTTAAACAGTTGGGCAAAGAAGAACGGCTAGAGATCACCTTTGAAAGAGGTGAGGTGGTTAGGGTTATTTCCGGCGCTTTTCGAGGATATACAGGCACGGTTGATGAGGTCAATGCTGAAAGAGGCAAGCTTAAGATCTTGATCAATATTTTTGGTCGTGATACGCCGGTGGAAGTAAATTTTGAGCACGCCCAGAAAATAGTCTAAAGAGCTTGGGCAAACGGAGCTGAATTTTATGGCAGTAAAGAAGAAGAAAAAAGAAGTAATAACAAAAATTAAATTGCAAATAAAAGCTGGGCAAGCGAATCCTGCCCCTCCCATTGGGCCATCGCTTGGCCAACATGGGTTGAACATTATGGAGTTTTGCAAACAATACAATGCCGCGACCAAGGACAAGGGTGATCTGGTGATCCCGGCCGAGATCTCGGTTTATAAGGACCGCTCTTTTTCCTTTATTTTGCGTACTCCGCCTGCGGCCGATCTGTTGCGTAAGGCGGCTGGCATTGAAAAGGGGTCTGGGGAACCAAATAAGATAAAAGTCGGGGCTGTCAGCCGGGCTAAGATAAAAGAGATCGCTGAGATAAAGCTACCTGACCTAAATGCCAATGATGTTGAAGGCGCAATGAAAATCATTGAGGGTACAGCCAGGAACATGGGCATTACGGTGGAGAAGTAATTATGGAACGCAGTAAAAAGTACTTAGACAAGAAAAAGCTAGTGGAACAAGGTAAATATTATAGTATAGGGGCAGCCCTTGAGCTGGTTAAGAAAACAGCCAGGGCCAAGTTTGATGAGTCGGTTGATTTGGCGATGAAACTTGGCGCAGACCCTAAAAAACATTCAGTGAGAGGCACAGTCCTTTTGCCGGCTGGGTCTGGCAAAAGTAAAAAGGTGGCTGTGGTGGCTAAGGCAGATAAATTAAAAGAGGCTGAGGCTGCTGGGGCTGATATTTTTGGCGATGATGATCTGTTGGAAAAAATTAAAAATGGTTTCTTGGGTTTCGATGTTTTGATTGTGACCCCTGACATGATGGGAGCAGTTGGTAAATTGGGGAAAGTCCTTGGGCCTAAGGGGCTAATGCCAAATCCCAAGAGTGGCACAGTAACTAATGATATTAGCAAGGTGGTGGGTGAGTTTAAGCGTGGCAAGACTGAATTTAAAATGGACAAGACCTCGGTGCTACATATGGTGCTCGGTAGAGTTTCTTTTGCTTCAGCAGATTTAGAAAAGAATTTTTTGGCTGCTTTGTCCGCTATTATGCCAACAAAGCCAAGCGGCTTAAAGGTTAATTTTGTTGACTCGATCACGCTTTCTACAAGCATGGGGCCAGCGATTAAGCTTGATGTTAAGCAAGTGACAGATGTAATTGAGAAGGGGAAATAAAATGGCTAAGGCAGACGTGATAAAAAAGAAAAAACAAGTTGTTGAAGACTTTAAAAAGAAATTAGAAGTTGCCAAGGTTTTTGTCTTGTCTGATTTTCGTCGGGTTTCCGTGAAGGAGCTAACCAGCCTGCGTAAGAACCTTCGGCCACAAGAATCAGAGTATAAAGTTGTGAAAAATACGCTTTTGCGCCGGGCCCTGGATTTGGCTGGTTTTAAGGATTGTACTGATGAAATATCCGGCCCAACCGGCCTGATGCTTGGCTATGCTGACCCTGTTGGCCCGATCAAGACCTTGGTTGAGTTTGTGGCTGACACAGAAAAAGGTGAGCTTAGGCTTGGGGTTATGGAAAAAAAAGTGATCGATCAGGCTGTGATTGCCCAGGTTGCCAAGCTGCCAAGCAGGGAAGTTTTAGTGGCCAAAGTCCTGGGCGGTTTGCAATCACCGATCTATGGTCTAGTCAATGTTTTGCAGGGTAACCTACGGGCCTTAGCTTACGCCTTAAAGGCTGTGGCAGAGAAAAAGGCGCAGGCTTAGGTATGAAAAAAGGAGGTGAAATGAAATGTCAAAAGTTGAGGAAATTTTAACTACGGTTGAAAACTTGACGGTGCTGGAGCTATCTGACTTAGTCAAAAAACTTGAGGAGAAATTTGGTGTTTCTGCAGCTGCTCCGATGATGGTGGCTGCTGTGGCTGGTGGTGAGGCAGCTGAGGTTAAGGACGAGTTTGATGTTATTCTAGCTTCCGCTGGAGACAAGAAAATCCAGGTGCTCAAGGTTTTGCATGAGGTCACAGGGCTTGGCTTACAAGAGGTCAAAAATTTAGTTGATACTGCACCAAAGCCGATTAAGCAAGGTGTTAAAAAGCCAGAAGCAGAAGAGATCAAGAAAAAGATCGAAGCTGAAGGTGGCAAAGTCGAAATAAAATAGTCTTGTGGCCGTATCAACTGCCACTGTTCTGACGATCGGCCAAGATTGTTTTTACTATAATAATAAAAGAGGGGAATATGGTAGAGACGACATTAGAAAAAATTGAGGTTTACAAGGCAGTGCCTGCACCAGATCTGTTAGAACTGCAAAGAGATTCTTTTCGCTGGTTTTTGGAGAGTGGTCTGCCAGAAGAACTTAGAGCTCTTTCCCCAATCAAAGGTTATGAGGGAAAACTTGAGCTGTCCTTTTCCGGTAAGATGACCCTTGGTAAACCAAAATACTCTGCCAGAGATTGTCTCATTCGTGAGACCACGTTTGCTGTTCCCCTTAAGGTTGATGTACGTTTGCTCAATAAACAGACCAAAGAGGTCAAGACCCAGGACGTTTTTATTGGTGACCTGCCGATGATGACCGAGCGCGGGACTTTCATTATTAATGGTGCTGAGCGGGTCATTGTTTCGCAATTGGTTAGATCGCCTGGTGTTTACTATCGGGAGTCTAAGAAAATTGAGCGGATTGGCAAGACTTATTATTATGCGACTGTTATTCCGGATAGGGGTTCTTGGCTGGAGGTTGAAACTGATGCTGCTGGCACTATCTTTGCCAGAATCAATCGCACGAGAAAATTACCAATAACCATGTTCCTGGCTGCGATTGGTTGCAGTGAGAAGGAAATCCTGGCGGCTTTGTCAGAAGGCGAGTTTCGGCGCCAGTCATTAAAAGAATGTTCTATCCTGCCCAGAGAAGAGGCCTTGATCGAGGTTTACAAAAAATTGCGTCCAGGCGACCCAGTTACTCAAGAAGGCGCAAGTGTTTATTTAAACAACTTATTTTTTAACGCACGGCGTTATGATCTTGGCAGGGTTGGCCGGTATAAAATGAATCGCAAGTTAGGAATTAAAGTTGCTGATGATAAGTATGTTTTGACCAAGGAAGATATTTTAGCCATGGTCGATCATCTCATTAAGATAAATTGTGGAGACGGGATAGTAGACGATATCGATCATCTTGGCAATCGTCGGGTTCGTGCAGTGGGTGAATTATTGCAGCGTCATATCCGTATAGGTTTTTCCAGGATCGAAAGGTTGATCAAGGAACAAATGATGATTAGGGGTGGAGATGTCGTTACCCCAGGACAGTTGATCAATATCCGGCCGCTCCAGGCTGTGATCAAAGAATTTTTCGGGTCCAGTCAATTGTCGCAATTCATGGATCAGACAAATCCTTTAGCTGAAATTACTCACAAGCGCCGACTGTCGGCTCTTGGCCCAGGTGGTTTGTCACGTGAGCGGGCTGGCTTTGAGGTAAGGGATATTCACCCATCACATTATGGCAGGGTCTGTCCGATTGAGACCCCCGAAGGGCCCAATGCTGGTTTGATTTCTTCTTTGTCGACCTATGCGCGGGTCAATGAATTTGGTTTTATTGAATCACCGTATCGCAAGGTTGAAAATGGGCTAGTTACTAAGAAGATTGAGTATCTGACCGCTGATGTTGAGGATCTTCACAAAATAGCTTCTTATGACGTGAAATTGAGCCGCGGTGGTAAGGCAGCAGACGAGCAGGTTGCGGTCCATTATCGTCGTGAGTTTATGTTCGCGCCGGCCAGGGAAGTCGAATATGTTGGTGTGGCGCCAGAACAGATTTTTGGTATTACTACTGCGATGATCCCGTTTTTAGAGCATGACGATGCCAACCGTGCCCTTATGGGTGCTAATATGCAACGTCAGGCTGTGCCTTTGCTTTCTCCTGAGCCGCCACTTGTTGGCACAGGGCTTGAGCTTCGGGTGGCTAGGGATTCCCGCACTATTGTTCGGGCGGAAAACCCAGGCAAGGTTGTTAGGCTCTCTGCAGAAGAAATTGTGGTGCAACGTTCCAATGGTAAAAAAGATAGTTATCAACTCCAAACATTTTCCCGCAGCAATCAAGACACTTTGATCCACCAGCGGCCCATGGTCAAATTGGGCGGTGAGATAAAAAAAGACGAAATTATTGCTGATGGTTCGGCCACTGCTGGCGGTGAACTAGCCTTAGGCCGCAATGTCCTCGTAGCGATGATGCCTTGGGAAGGTTACAACTATGAAGACGCGATTTTGCTTTCGGAAAGATTAGTTAAGGAAGATCTTTTCACATCTGTTCATATCCAGCGCTTAGAAGTTGAAGTTAGGGCAACCAAGCTGGGCATGGAAGAGTTGACCCGCGAAATCCCTAATATTAGCGAAGACGCGCTGGCAAATCTTGATGATTGTGGGGTTATTACCCCAGGGGCTGAGGTTAGTTCTGGCCAGATATTGGTAGGCAAAGTAACACCTAAAGGTGAAACCGAGCTGCCAGCCGAAGAAAAACTGCTGCGGGCGATCTTTGGCGATAAAGCCAGAGATATGCGAGACACTTCTTTAAGGGTTCCGCCTGGAGAATGTGGCATTGTCATTGCGGTTAGAACGTTTTCTCGTGAAAATGGAGATGAGCTGCCGCCTGGTGTTCATGAGCTCGTGCGAGTTTATTTAGCGCAAATGCGCAAGATTGCGATTGGCGATAAAATGGCCGGCCGCCATGGGAACAAGGGTGTGGTGGCTAAGGTTTTGCCAGAAGAAGACATGCCATATTTACCTGATGGTACGCCAGTTGATGTAATTCTTAATCCGCTGGGTGTTCCTTCCCGTATGAATATCGGCCAAATTTTTGAACTATTATTGGGCCATGCTGGGAAGCTCTTAAATAAGCGCTATAAGATTCCTGCTTTTGACGAATCGTTTGAGGAAAATGCTTCAGTTAAGATAATCGAAGAAGAGCTGACGCTAGCCGCGCAGAAAGCAAACATCAATTGGCTAGATGCCAGCGGTAAAGTTGAATTGCGCGATGGCCGCACTGGCCGTCCATTTGGCCGCAAAATTGCCATTGGCTATATGTACTTAATGAAACTGATCCATTTAGTTGATGATAAAATGCATGCCCGTTCCACTGGGCCGTACTCTTTGATCACCCAGCAGCCACTTGGTGGTAAGGCCCAGTTTGGTGGCCAGCGGTTTGGTGAAATGGAGGTTTGGGCGCTCGAGGCATATGGCGCGGCGCACACTTTGCAGGAGCTTTTGACCGTGAAATCTGATGACGTTGTTGGTCGCTCAAAAGTTTATGAGGCGATTATTAAAGGGAAGCCAATGGGCAAGCCCGGTACCCCTGAATCGTTCAAGGTTTTAGTCAAAGAATTGCGGAGTTTAGGGTTAGATGTTAAGACCCTGACAAAAGAGGGAAAAGAAATCAACATGGACGAACAGGAAAAAGCCACCGGCCGACGCATGCCCAGGATCTTTGACCGCGATGGGTCAAAGAGCAAAAGGAGGATCTAATCTTGCCATTGGTTAAAAAACAAGACAAAGATTTTAGTTTTATTCAGATTGGATTAGCTTCGCCACAACAGGTCCTAAGCTGGTCATTTGGTGAGGTGGAAAAATCTGAAACGATCAATTACCGGACATTCAAGCCTGAGCGCCGTGGTCTGTTTTGCGAGAAGATCTTTGGCCCTGTCAAAGATTGGGAATGTCATTGCGGGAAATATCGTCGGGTTCGCTATCGTGGGGTCGTGTGTGAACGCTGCGGCGTTGAAGTGACAACCTCGCGGGTGCGTCGCGAAAGAATGGGCCATATAAAATTAGTTGTTCCTGTTGCGCATATTTGGTATTTGCGGGGTGTTCCTGGCTATATCAGTTTATTGCTTGATGTCACTACCCGCTCTTTGGAAGAAGTTATTTATTACGATGCTTTTATTGTGACCAAAGTCGACCCTGATATTAAAAAACTCAAAGTCGGCAAAATCTTACGCGAAGCTGAATACCAGGAAGCTTTAGATAAACATGGTGATAAGTTTAAGGCCGAGACCGGTGCTGGTGGGGTTAAGGAATTACTAGCTGGCATTGACCTTGCCCAGATGGTTAGCAAGCTGAGACGAGAGCTTAAAGTCGCTACCGGGCAAAAACGCCTCAAGATCATTAAACGTTTGCGGGTAGCTGAGGCTTTTCATAAGTCAGGCAATCGTCCTGAATGGATGATCCTTGATAATCTGCCGGTCATTCCGCCTGATCTAAGGCCAATGGTTCAGTTAGAGGGTGGCCGTTTTGCGACTTCTGATCTTAATGATCTTTACCGTAGGGTGCTTAACCGGAACAATCGTTTGAAAAAGATGGTCAATATGGGCGCTCCTGACATGATTATTCGCAATGAAAAGCGGATGTTGCAGGAGTCTGTGGATGTTTTGATCGACAATGGCCGGCGCAAGCGAGCGGTAACGGGTTCTTCCGGCCGGCCACTAAAGTCACTGACTGATATTATTGAAGGTAAGCAGGGCCGTTTTCGTCAAAACCTGCTTGGTAAACGGGCTGATTACTCAGGCCGGTCAGTCATTGTGGTTGGCCCACACTTAAAATTGCATCAATGTGGTCTGCCCAAAGAAATGGCGTTGGAACTTTTCAAGCCGTTTGTTATCCGTAAGTTAGTAGACCGCGGTATGGCGCAAAATGTTAAGTCAGCTAAGCGCATGATCGAGCATCATGACGTAATGGTCTGGGATATTTTAGAAGAAGTGATCAAAGGCCATCCTGTCCTGCTAAACCGGGCGCCGACTTTGCATCGTTTGGGTATCCAGGCTTTTGAGCCGATTTTAGTTGAAGGCAAGGCGATTCAAATTCATCCTTTGGTCTGTCCGGCTTTTAACGCTGACTTTGACGGTGACCAAATGGCTGTCCATGTTCCGTTGCTTTATGAGGCCCAAGTTGAGGCCAGAATATTAATGCTTTCTTCAAATAATCTGCTTTCTTCTGCGTCTGGTCGGCCGATTATTACACCAACCCAAGACATGGTTTTAGGCACATATTATATGACCGTGATGAATGAGAAGGAAAATCCTGGGAACAGTTTTTGTTTTGCCAATGATTGGGAAGCCATGGTGGCTAATGATCTGGAGGAGGTCCATTTGCATGCCAAGGTTAAGGTTAGACGTGGCGGGGAGATTATTGAAACCACAGTTGGCCGGATTAAATTTAATTATACGCTAAACAGGGTTTTACAAAGACGGGGCGTAACTGAGGCTTATCCTTTCATCAATCAGTTACTAAGCAAAAAAGAGCTGGAAAAACTGATCAGCAATAGTTTTAATCTTTATGGCAGCGCGATTACCGCGGAAATTGCCGACGAGATTAAACGTTTGGGCTTTAAGTACGCTACACTCGCTGGTGTTTCTATCTCGATTGAAGACCTGGTTGTGCCGCACATCAAGAAAGCTGTGGTTGACAAGGCTACTGCCCAGGTGGCTGACCTGGAACGGCATTTTCAGTCCGGGACACTTTCCAAAAAAGAAAAGTTTATCCGTTCGCTGGATATTTGGAGCGCCGTGACTGAAGAAGTGACCCAAAAAATGCTTGATGAGTTTGATTCGCTTAACTCTGTTTACATGATGGCTTTTTCCGGGGCGCGTGGTAATGTCCAGCAGGTACGTCAGCTTTCTGGTATCCGCGGTTTGATGGCGGATCCGTCTGGTAATATTATCGAGATCCCGATTAAAACCAATTTTAAAGAAGGCTTAAGTGTTACTGAATATTTTATTTCATCATATGGGGCGCGTAAGGGTTTGGTGGATACTGCTTTAAGAACAGCTGATTCTGGATATTTAACCCGTCGTTTGGTTGATGTGGCTCAAGATGTTTTGATTACTGAAGACGATTGCGGGACCAAACAAGGGATTAAGTTGGCTACACTGCGTGAAGGCTACGAAGAAGTTATTCCGCTCTGGCAACGATTGGTTCATCGTGTCCCAGTCAAGAATGTTCTAGATCCTTTGTCTAGCAAGATTTTAGCCAAAGCTGGACAAATGATTGATGCAGAAGTTGCCAAAAATATTTATGATGCTGGTTTTGAGGAAATTGAGGTGCGTTCGGTCTTAGCGTGTGAAGCAAAAAAAGGCCTGTGCCAAAAATGTTATGGCCTGGACCTTTCTTCGCTGCGGCAAGTTAATATTGGTGAGGCAGTTGGCATTATTGCCGCGCAATCTATTGGTGAGCCTGGCACCCAGCTGACCATGCGTACCTTTCATATCGGTGGTGTGGCTTTGCACAAAGGGGCCAAGGTTTCGGTGAAGACGAAACATGGCGGCAAGATCCATTTTGCCGAAGGCACCGAAGTCCGTCAGATTGTTGATGAAGTTGGAGACAAGCTTAAGATCATTGCCAGGAGTACGACGGTTTATATTAAGGTCAAGGACAAAAAAGAAGAGTATCCTCTGCCGGTAGGGGCGATTTTAACGGTGACCGATGGGGATAAAGTTGAGGCTGGCCAGACGATCGCGCTTTATGACCCTACGTACGAATATGTCATTGCTAGTGCTGGCGGCAAAGTGACTTATATTGACTTAATTGTTTCTGAAAGAAAAAAGGAGCACATTGCTAAAAAAGACGGAGAGATTTTTGTTTACAATCCCAAAGTGATCAAGGACTATGATATTCCTAACGAGGCCAAGCTTTTAGTTAAAGAGGGAGATAAAGTCAAGATTGGGGACGAGGTGGCTATTGGCATAGTAACAAAAACCGGAGGCTTGGTCCTTGAGGCTAAGAAACATAAGGTTGTGGTGGCCCCAGGGGAAAATTATTTGATCATTGCTGGTTCTCGTGTCTATGTCCAAGAAGGCGAGACCCTAGACAGTTATGACGTGGTTGCCAGGGTTGAATCTATTAGGCGTGATCCCAGCAAAACTAGGGACATTATTCAAGGGTTGCCAAAGGTTGAGGAACTATTTGAGGCACGCCGACCGCGCAACGCGGCTATTCTGGCAGAAGTTGATGGAGTTGTTCAAGTGAGAGAAGAAGAAGGGGCCAGGACAGTTAAAATTACCGGGGCCAAGGAAGAAGTTAAAGAATATTTGGTGCCTTATGAGACTAGGCTTAGGGTTATTTCCAACGATAAGGTTAATAAAGGTATGCAGTTGACTGAAGGGACGGTTAATCCGCATGATGTTTTAAGGATTAAAGGCGTAAATGCAGTTCAAAGCTTTTTAGTTGATGAGGTCTTAAAGATTTACCGCAGTCAGGGCGTGACGATCTCTGATAAGCATGTTGAGGTAATTGTTCGCCAAATGACTAAAAAAGTGCGAGTCCTTTCCCCAGGGGAAACAACCCTGTTGCCTGGTGAATTGATCGAAAAGAGCCGACTGGACGCAATGAACATCAAGATTAAAGAGGACAAGCTAACAGCAACTGATGTTCTACTGGGAATTACCAAAGCTTCCTTAACAACTGAAAGCTTTATTTCCGCAGCTTCTTTCCAAGAAACAGCTAGGGTCTTAACCGAGGCTGCGGTGCGGGGTAAAGTTGATGAAATGTACGGTCTCAAGGAGAACGTTATTATTGGTAAGCTGATCCCGGCTGGCACTGGTTTTTCCGGGTATAGCTATTTAGAGCTGGTGCCAACCGCTGGTATCATGGGGCAGCTGGAAGTCGCTGCTCAAGCAGAGGAGAGTGAAAATGCCGACAATTAATCAGTTGATAAAAAATGGCCGCAAGAAAAACAAGAGCAAGAGCAAAGCGCCAGCGCTGCGTGGTAATCCACTTAGGCGTGGGGTTTGCGTTAGGGTTTACACGACCACGCCGAAAAAACCTAATTCTGCTCTGCGTAAGGTGGCCAGGGTCCGTTTGACCACAGGCCTTGAAGTTTCTGCTTATATTCCAGGTATTGGTCATAATTTGCAAGAACACTCGGTAGTGTTGGTGCGCGGTGGTAGGGTCAAAGATTTACCAGGTGTTCGTTATCATATTGTGCGGGGCGTTTTTGATGCTGCCGGGGTTGAGGGCGGTCGCAATCAGGGACGGTCCAAGTATGGGACCAAGAAACCGAAAGGCAAAGGAGGATAAGACATTGCCAAGGTACGGTAAAGTTCCAAAAAAAGATATCTCTCCGGACTCAGTTTACGATAGTATATTGGTCCACAAGTTTATCAATAAGCTGACCCGCGGTGGAAAAAAGAGCCGTGCGGAAAGCATTGTTTATTCTGCTTTAGATGAGGTTAAGAATAAATTGAACAAAAGCCCACTAGCAGCTTTTGAAAAAGCGTTGGAGAATTTGGCGCCTTTAGTTGAGGTGAAGGCCCGGCGGGTAGGTGGAGCAACGTATCAGATCCCGATTGAGGTTACAAAAGCTAGGGGATTGGCTATGGCGATGAAGTGGTTGCGGGATGTTTGCCGGCAGCGGGCTGGCAAATCAACGGTCGAAAGGTTAGTTACTGAGTTGATCGACGCGCACAATGGTACTGGAGCGGCGATAAAAAAGAAAGAGGATCTGCATAAGACGGCCGAGGCTAATAAAGCCTTTGCCCATTTTAGGTGGTAGAAACGAATGGTAAGAAAACACGCATTAGATAAATATCGTAATATAGGATTTGCGGCTCATATTGACGCTGGCAAGACAACAACGACCGAGCGCGTGCTTTTTTACAGCGGCCGGTTGCACCGAGTAGGTGAGGTCCATGATGGAACAGCCACTATGGACTGGATGGAGCAGGAAAAAGAGCGTGGTATTACTATTACCTCAGCGGCCACGACCACTTTTTGGAAGGATTACCGGATCAATATTATTGATACGCCTGGCCACGTTGATTTTACTGTTGAGGTTGAAAGGTCACTCCGGGTTTTGGACGGAGTTGTCATAATCTTTTGCGCGGTTGGCGGTGTTCAACCGCAATCAGAGACAGTTTGGCGTCAAGCAACCCGATATAGCGTACCGCGCATTGCTTTTATCAATAAAATGGACAGGGTAGGCGCTGATTTTTATCGTGTGATGGCGCAGATTGAAGAACGTTTACTGGCCAAGCCAGTTGCCTTCCAGTTGCCGATTGGGGCAGAAGATAAATTTATTGGGATCATTGATCTGGTTGAGATGGAAGCGGTAGTTTACCAGGACGAGATGGGCTTAAAATTTGAGCGTCAGCCAATACCTGAAGAGCTAAAAGCTAAGGCCAAAGAGTATCATGATAAATTGGTTGAAGCGGCCGCTGAATCAGACGATAAATTGCTTGAGAAATATTTGGCTGGCGAACCCTTGACTAAGGAACAGTTTAAGAAAGGCTTAAGGGATGCGACTATCTCGGCAAAAATTATTCCGGTTGTTTGCGGTACAGCCTTTAAAAACCGTGGGGTTCAACCATTGCTAGACGCGATTATTGATTATCTGCCATCGCCGCTGGACAAGGAAAATGTCAAGGGGATCGACCCTAAATCGGGCAAGGAGGTTGAACGCAGGACTGCGGATGACGAACCTTTTGCCGCCTTAGCCTTCAAGATCATGACTGATCCCTATGTGGGCCGCTTGACATTTTTTAGGGTTTATTCAGGGACCCTTTCGGCCGGCTCTTATATTTATAATTCTGTTAAAGATAAAAAAGAACGGCTTAGCCGGATCCTGCAGATGCACGCGAACAAACGAGAGGAAATTTCTGAGATTGGGGCTGGTGATATTGCAGCGGCTGTTGGCCTAAAGGCAGCAGCAACCGGTGATACTTTAAGCGATGTTGATCAGCCGATTATTTTGGAATCCATTCAATTCCCCGAGCCGGTCATTTTTGTGGCGATCGAGCCCAAGACCAAAGGCGATCAAGAGCGCCTAGGGATTGCTTTGAGCAAGTTGGCTGAAGAAGACCCAACCTTTAGGGTCAAGGGCGATCCTGAGACTGGACAAACAATTATCTCAGGCATGGGCGAGCTACATTTAGAAATCATTGTTGATCGTTTGTTTAGGGAGTTTAAAGTTGAAGCTAATGTTGGTAAGCCTCAAGTTTCTTACAAAGAAACCATTCGTGGTTCAGCTGAAGTCGAAGGTAAATTTATTCGTCAAACCGGCGGCCGTGGTCAGTATGGCCATGTGTATCTCAAAGTAGAACCGCTCGAAGCAGCCAAGGGTTTTGAGTTTGTTAATAAAATTGTTGGTGGCTCGATCCCTAGGGAATATATCCCAGCCGTGGAATCAGGGGTTAAAGAGGCGATGAATACCGGTGTCTTGGCTGGCTATCCGGCCATTGATATTAGAGTGACACTTTTTGATGGTTCTTATCATGACGTTGATTCGTCAGAGATCGCTTTTAAAATTGCTGGCTCCATGGCTTTTAAGAGCGGGTTTTTAAAAAGTAAGCCGGTTTTGCTTGAGCCGATCATGCAAGTGGAAGTTGTGGTGCCTGAAGAATATATGGGTGAGGTTATCGGCGATATTAACAGTCGTCGAGGTAGGATTGAAGGCATGGAATCACATCGTGGCATCCAGACGATCAAGGCCAAGACTCCTTTGGCGTCGATGTTTGGTTATTCAACGGCACTGCGTTCCTTGACACAAGGGCGCGGAACATATAGTATGGAGTTTTGCGAATATAGCGAGCTGCCGAAAAATCTGGCTGATGAAATCATTGCAAAAACAAAAGGAACTAGTAGCTAGGAGCGAAAAGGGGAAGTAAAGAATGGCAAGACAAAGGATTAGGATAAAGTTAAAAAGTTACGATCATCGGGTTTTGGATCAATCAGCTGCTAAAATAGTTGAAACAGCCAAGCGGGCTGGGGCTTTTGTATCTGGGCCAGTACCCCTGCCAACCGAGATCGAAAAATATTGTGTGTTGCGCTCGCCGCACGTAGATAAAAAATCAAGGGAGATCTTTGAGATCAGGACGCATAAACGCTTGATCGATATTTTGGACCCGCCGCCGCAAACTGTTGATGCTTTAATGCAGCTTGATCTGCCGGCGGGCGTTGATATTGAGATAAAAATGGGGTAATGGTAAAAATGATGGCAGATCAAAAAAACTTAAAAACTGAAGAACTTAAGAACGAAAAAACAACTGGTTTGCAACTAGACAAGATCGTGGGCAAGAAAATAGGGATGACCCAGCTTTTTGACAAAATTGGCAACGTTATTCCTGTTACAGTGATCGAGGCTGGTCCTTGTTTTGTGACCCAGATAAAAACAGCTGAAAAAGATGGTTATAATGCAGTGCAACTGGGCTTCATTGATGCTAAAAAATTAAACAAGCCCAAGGCTGGCCATCTTAAAGGCAAAAAATGTCGTTATCTTCGAGAATTTAGACTTGAGACTCTGCCTAAATTAGCGCTGGGCCAAGAGTTAAAAGTTGATGCTTTTAATCCTGGTGATGTGGTGGAGATTTCTGGGATTTCAATTGGCAAAGGCTTTGCCGGCACAGTAAAAAAATACCATCATGGCCGGGGTCCAATGACCCATGGTTCAAAGTCCCATCGTATCCCTGGTTCAATTGGGGCAGGGACAACTCCAGGCAGGGTGCTAAAGGGCCGAAAAATGTCAGGCCGAATGGGTGGAGTTATTGTGCTTGAAGTTAATCTTGGGGTGGTCCAAATAGATCTAGAAAAAAATTTGCTGCTGGTCAAGGGCTCTGTTCCTGGCAAAGCAGGTAATATTGTAACCATTAATCGGGTGGCAGTGGCCAAACCCATAGTAGGGAAGGACGAATAATGACGAATTTACCATTGGTGAAATTAACTGGTGAGAGTGCTGGGGAGTTATCTGTTTCTGAAAAGATTTTTGCTGAGCCAGCCCATGATCATGTAGTGCATTCAGTTATTGTCTGGCTGCAGGCAGCGATGCGACAAGGGACCCATTCTACCAAGACCAAAGCCGAGGTCCGCGGTGGTGGCAGGAAACCCTGGAAGCAAAAAGGCACAGGTCGAGCCAGGGCTGGGAGCATTCGTTCCCCGTTATGGCGCAAGGGTGGCGTTGTTTTTGGTCCCAAGCCAAGGAGCTATAATTATGCTTTACCTCGTAAGATAAGAAAGCTGGCTCTTAGGGTGTTATTGTCAGAGAAGGTTGTTCAAGGGCAGATTAAAGTTGTGGAAGAGTTTAAACTGAGCGAGGCCAAGACAAAGGTTGCGGCCAAATTTTTGCAGGATCTTGGCGTCAGCGGAAAAATCCTGCTGGTTTCTGGTGAAAAGCTTGAAATTTTCCAAAAAAGCTTTCGAAATTTAAAAGGGGTTTGTCTAAGCGCAGCTAACGAACTGACTGCCCTTAATCTGATTCGGGCCAAGTGGGTTGTGCTGGACAAATCAGCTGTGGCCAAACTTGAGGAGGGTTTAAAGTAGTGTTGCCTGAACAAATTATTATAGAGCCGTTAATTACTGAGAAGGCAGTTGGGGCCAGGGTTTTGAGCTGCTATGTGTTCAAGGTCAGGCCAGAAGCGACTAAAATTAGCGTGGCCATGGCGATTGAAAAATTGTTTAAGGTTAAGGTCAAGGCAGTTAATACTGTTAAAGTTAGGCCAAAACGTAAGATCGTGGGCAAGTCAATTGGTCAAACCTCTCAGTGGAAAAAAGCCTATGTTACGCTTGAGCCAGGACAAAAAATTGAGGAGTTAGAAGTTTAATGGGAGTAAAGCAAAAGAGGCCGCTGACACCTGGCCAACGTTTCCAAGTTTCAGACGATTATTCTGATTTGACAAAGTTTGAACCAGAAAAATCCTTGCTCAGTCGATTGCCGCGCACTGCTGGCCGCGATTGCCGTGGTCGGGTTAGTGCCCGTCATCGTGGCGGTGGTAACCTCAGGCTTTATCGCCAAATTGATTTTAAGCGCGATAAAGATATGGTGGCTAGAGTCCTGGGCATAGAATATGACCCAAATCGTAATGCGAGGATTGCGTTGCTTGAGTATGAAGATGGTGAGAGGCGCTATATTTTGGCTCCGATCGGTCTTAATGATGGTGATAAGGTTACTTCTGGAGTTGAAGTTGATATTAAGCCTGGCAATGCCTTGCCGCTTAGCTCTATCCCAGTTGGTACGACTATCCATAATATTGAGCTTGAGCCTGGTCGGGGTGGCAAAATGGCTCGTTCAGCTGGCGCTGGAGTGATGCTTTTAGCAAAAGAAAAAGGTTACGCGATCATTAAAATGACTTCTGGTGAACAACGCATGGTTCACCTTTCTTGCCGGGCCACTGTTGGTCAAGTAGGCAACCTTGATGCTAAAAATGTTTTTCTGGGCAAGGCGGGCAAGCGTCGACACTTAGGTTGGCGGCCCCAGGTTCGTGGTGTAGCCATGAACCCGTGTGACCACCCGCATGGTGGTGGTGAGGGCAAGGCCCCGATTGGACGCAAACAGCCGGTTACTCCTTGGGGTAAGCCGACTTTGGGTAAAAAGACGAGAAAACCACGCCGGCGGAGCGAGCGGTTTATTTTAAAGCGGAGGAAATAGAGATGGCAAGATCAAAAAATAAAGGGCCGTATATAGACGAAAAGTTATTGCGCAAGTTGCAGAAAATGGAGCAATCCGGAGAAAAGAAAGTCATTAAGACTTGGGCGCGCAGTTCAACCATCGTGCCTGAGATGATTGGTTATACTTTTGCTGTCCATAACGGTCGCAAGCACATTCCGATTTACATTACAGATAACATGGTCGGTCATAAGCTGGGCGAGTTTTCTCACACCAGACTTTTCAGAGGGCACAGTGCGCCAACAGATAAAGCAACTGCGGCGGTTGTAGCATGACACGAGTGAAAGCCAAAAGTAAATGGGTGCGCATAGCCCCGCGTAAGGTTTCCCGGATAATGGATCTGGTCCGTGGTAAACCTGTGGCCCAGGCTATTGACATGCTAGGCTTAATGCCGCATAAAGGTGCGAAGATCCTCAAAGAAGTGATCAAGTCAGCCATGGCTAATGCTGTTAATAATTATAAGTTACAACAGGCTGAGCTAAAGGTCTTAGAAGTTTATGTTAATAAAGGGGTGGACCTAAAACGTTGGCGGGCCAAGGCCCGCGGCCGGGTAGGGAGTATCCTAAAACGAACCAGCCATTTAACGGTGTTTGTGGGTGTGCCCGAAGTGCCAGCTCAAATGGAAACCGAGAAAATTAAGGAGGAAAATTAATGGGGCAGAAGGTTCATCCCAAAGGACTGCGGCTCGGTATTATAGAAGGTTGGGACAGTTTTTGGTATGCTAGTGATGCTGAGTACAGCAAGGCTTTGGCCGAGGATATAGCTTTAAGAAAGTTCCTTAAAGAAAGTTTATACAAAGCTGGCATTTCAAAAATTTTCATTGCCCGTAAAGCTAATCAGATCGAGGTTAATATCCATACTGCTAGGCCCGGTTTAATTATTGGAAAAGGCGGCAAGGATATCACCCTGATCCGGGAAAAATTAATACAGCGGACTGGCCGGCAGATCCAGATCAATGTTATTGAGGAGAAAAAGCCAGAATCTTGTGCTGTTTTAGTGGCTGAATTTATTGCCTCCCAGCTTGAGAAACGCGTGGCTTTCCGCCGGGCGATGAAACAAGCTGTTTCTAAGGGTTTGCGAGCAGGTGCCAAGGGGATTAAGATCATGTGTGCTGGCCGTTTAGGTGGGGCCGAAATCGCCCGGACAGAAAAGTATCGGGCTGGGCGTGTCCCGTTGCAAACCTTAAGGGCAAATGTGGCTTATGGTTTTGCAGAAGCGAAAACCCTGTACGGCAAGATCGGGGTAAAAGTTTGGGTTTTTCACGGTGAGGTCTTAGCCCGAGGCGAAAAAAAACCTGTAGCAGAAAAAAAGGAGACGAGTAATTAATGGCACTGATCCCAGCAAAAACAAAATTTAGAAAACACCAGAGGCGCAGACTTCGGGGCAAGGCTTCGGCTGGAGAAACTATTCAGTTTGGCGAATTTGCTCTGCAGTCCATGGAAGTGGCTTATCTATCAACAAACCAGATTGAGTCAGCTAGAAAGGCTTTGACCCATTACTTGAAGCGTGGCGGTAAGGTTTGGCTACGAATATTTGCGGATAAGGTAATTACGGGCCGTCCAGCTGAGACCAGGATGGGTGGTGGCAAGGGTGCGCCGCTAGCTTTTGTTGCCCCGGTCAAGATTGGTCATATCATTTTTGAGATTGGTGGGGTAACACTTGATAATGCTAAGGCAGCCTTTCGTTTAGCTAGTTATAAATTGCCTATCAAGACGAGATTTGTGGAGAAACACTAATTATGAAAACTACTGAGTTAAGAGAATTGACAAAGGCCGAGCTTGAAAAAAAGCTTGGAGAATTACGACGCGAACTAATGATGTCCAGGTTTGCTTTAGCTAATCAACAACTCAAGAACCCGTTAAAATTGCGTCAATTAAAGCGTGATGTTGCTCGGATCCTTACAATCATGAACGAGAAAGGAGACCACTAACGTGTCAAGCGCTGCCAAACCAGAAAAACGAGCCAAAAGAAAACAAAAGACCGGTATTGTCACTAGCGTTAAAATGCATAAGACCATAGTGGTAATGGTTGAGCAGACTTTTCGTCATCCTTTTTATCAAAAGGTGGTCCGTCGGACAGTCAAGTTTAAAGTCCATGATGAAACAAATTCTTGCCAGGTCGGTGACCTAGTTGAGATTATGGAGACCAGGCCGATTTCTAAGGAGAAGCATTGGCGTCTGCTTAGGGTTATTGGCAAAGGCAAGGTCGCTTTGCGTGATCTGCCCAAGAAAATAGTTGAGGCTAAGGCTGAGGTAGACCAGCCAGTGGCAATGGAGGAAGCAAGTTGATTCAACCAAGAAGTATGCTAACAGTGGCTGACAATAGCGGTGCCCGGATTGTTATGTGTATTCGGGTGTTGGGCGGCTCAAACCGCCGTTATGCTGGCATTGGTGATGTGATAGTTGCTGTAGTTAAAGAAGCAAACCCCAATATGACTGTGAAAAAGAGTGAGGTTGTTTATGCAGTGATTGTTAGGTTGCGCAAGCCAGTGCGCCGACCAGACGGCTCTTGTGTTTGTTTTGATGACAATGCAGTGGTGATCGTTTCCAAAGAAGGGAACAATCCTCGAGGCACCAGGGTTTTTGGCCCAGTGGCTAGGGAGTTGCGAGAAAAAAACTTCATGAAGATTATCTCGCTAGCTCCAGAGGTGGTATAAAAATGTCTAAGGCAAAAAAACCAACATTTAAGAAATTGAAGATTAAAAAAGGCGATACGGTTATTGTTTTGTCAGGCCGAGACAAGAATAAAAAGGGCAAAGTGCTCGAGGTCTTTTTGGATAGCTCTGAGGTCATTGTTGAGCGGGTCAATATTGTTAAGCGACACTTGCGACCTACCCGCAGTTTTCAGGGGGGGATCATTGAAAAACCGTTGCCGGTCAAGATCTCGAAGTTAATGTTAGTTTGTCCTAGATGTAATACCCCGGCTAGGGTCAAACGCCAGATTAATGAGGACAAGCTTGTCAGGGTTTGTAAGCGTTGCAATGAAATTGTGGACAAGGTGAAATAAGATGGCACAAAATTTACAGGAGAAATTTCAAAAAGAGATTATTCCTACGCTTCTAAAGAATGGGTACTTTAAAAATATTATGGAGGTTCCCAAACTAGTTAAAGTGGTGATCAACCGTGGCGTGGGGGAGGCTAGAGAAAATCCAAAATTATTTGAAGCGTCAGCTAATGAGCTGACCGAGATTGTCGGGCAAAAACCAGAGACCAAGCTGGCTAAAAAAGCGATTGCGGCTTTTAAGATCAGACAAGGTTTGCCAGTTGGGCTAAGGGTGACATTGCGTGGCAAGCGGATGTACGATTTTTTAAACAAATTTATCAATATTTGCTTGCCTAAGATCCGTGATTTTAAGGGGATTAGTCCCAAAGCTTTTGACGGCCAGGGCAATTATTCTCTAGGGATTAAGGAACAGTTGATTTTTCCCGAAGTTGATTATGAAAAGGTAGACAGGGTTAGGGGAATGGACATTACTATTGTTACGTCTGCGCGCAAAGATGAGGATGCTAAACAGCTTTTGGAAGCGTTAGGTTTTCCTTTCCGCAGTGCGGCATAGGTTAATTGAAAGGAGTCTTGGATGGCAAAGAAGTCTTGGTTGGAAAAATTAAAAAAAGAACCCAAGTTTGAGACTAGGCGCAAGAACCGTTGTTTTATGTGTGGCCGGGCGCGGTCTTTTATTAGGAAATTTGGGCTTTGCAGGATTTGCTTCAGGAAACTGGCGCTTAGCGGCCAGCTGCCTGGGGTAACAAAATCAAGCTGGTAAGAAATTCAACTAGTTAAATTAAGGAGGCAATGAATGACTGATCCGATTGCAGATATGTTGATCCGAATAAAGAATTCTCAAGAGGTAAAGCAAGATACCGTGGATATTCCTCATTCTAAAATGAAAGAATCAATGACCAAGATTTTTGTTGAAGAAGGTTATGTGAAAAAATTTGAGGTCTTAAAACGCATGGGCAAAAAACACCTGCGTTTGACCTTGAAATACAATCAAAAAAGAGCGGGAGTTATTAGAGGGTTAAAAAGGGTCAGTACTCCTGGCCGGAGGATATACTCTGAGGCCAAAAGTCTGTCTTCAATTCAAGCTGGGTTTGGCACAGTGATAATTTCTACGTCCAAAGGATTGTTGACTGACGATGCAGCCCGCTTACAAAAACTAGGGGGAGAGGTACTTTGTTATATTTGGTGATAAACAATGGGTAGAATAGGCAAAAGAGAGCTAAAAATTCCAAGTGGTGTTAATGTTTCCGTGGCCGGGGGCCAGGTAACAGTAAAAGGTCCTAAAGGCCAACTGGTACAGTCTTATGTGCCAAAAATAGAAATTGCGGTTAAGGGTGATTTGGTAACCACTGGGTGTCGCTCAACAAACCCCAAGGCCCTGGCCCTTCAAGGATTATACAATAGTATAATCCTCAACATGATTAAAGGGGTCATCGAAGGTTATGAAAAAAAGCTGGAAATGGTTGGGGTGGGTTACCGGGCAGCTAAAGAAGGCAGGAATATGCAGATCCAAATTGGCTATTCTCATCCTGTCTTTGTTGAGGCCCCGGCCGGGATTGAGTTTATGATTGAAGGGACCAATAAGATATCAGTCAAAGGCATAGATAAGCAATTAGTGGGCGAGGTTGCGGCCAAGATCAGACGGATTAGAAAAGTTGAGCCTTACAAAGGCAAGGGGATCCGCTATGCTGGCGAAAAGGTCCGCAAAAAAGCTGGCAAGGCTGCTAAAGCAGCTTCAGGAGCATAATTAGTCATGAGAAAAAGAAAAATTTTTGGGACCCAAGCTAGGCCACGACTTTCAGTCTGGCGCAGCCTTAAAAATATTCACGCCCAAATTATTGATGATGTAGCTGGCAAAACATTAGTGGCGCAGACAAGTTTAAAAATGAAAAATGGCGGTAACATTGCGGGCGCTAAAGCTGTTGGTGTTAACATTGCTGCCAAGGCCAAAGCTGCTGGTATTAGTCTGGTGGTCTTTGACCGGGGCAAATTTAGATATCATGGTAGGATCAAGGCCTTGGCTGATGCAGCCAGAGAAGGAGGCTTAGTTTTTTGAACGTAGATAAAGATAAAAATTCAGAACTAAAAGAAAAGGTTGTCCAGATCAGGCGGGTGACTAAGGTCGTTAAAGGCGGGAAAAAGATGGGTTTTCGGGCAGTGGTGGTGGTGGGGACAGAAAAGGCCGAAGTTGGTCTGGGTATTGGCAAAGCCGCTGAGGTGGCGTCAGCAATTCGTAAAGGTGTGGAAGCTGGCAAAAAAAACATGATCAAGGTTGTTTTGGTTGCTGGGACCCTGCCGCATCAGATCATTGGTTCTTTTGGCGCGAGCCAAGTTATATTGCGACCAGCACCTCAGGGTACTGGAGTAATTGCTGGTGGGGCGGTGCGAACAGTGTTGGAGTTAGCCGGTGTTAAAAATGTAGTGGCCAAGTCCCTAGGGTCCAACAACGCGATTAACGTGGCTCGGGCAACACTGGCAGCGTTATCTATGCTAAAAAATCTTGAAGTTGAGCAAAGGCTGCGAGGTAAGGAGTTAAAGGTTAGTTATGTCACAGTTGAATAAATTAAGCTATAAAGCCGGGGCGAAAAAAAAACCAAAGCGGGTTGGCCGAGGGACAAGCTCAGGTTGGGGAAAAACAGCTGGCCGGGGCCATAAAGGCCAAAATAGCCGCAGTGGGGGGACCAAAGGCATCCGGTTTGAGGGCGGGCAGACCCCACTTTATCGACGCTTACCCAAAAGGGGCTTTAAAAACTATCCTTTTAAGAAAGAATATAGTGTTGTTAACCTAACTGCGCTTAATCAATATGATGGTGAGGTTGATAAAACCACGCTGGGCATCTCTGGATTACTAAAAATCTTAGGTAGCGGCGAGATCAAAAAGGCTTTGACGATCAAAGCTGATAAGTTCTCTAAATCAGCCAAGCAAAAAATTGAAGCAGCTGGAGGCAAATGTTTAACGTAATTTCTGGAATATTTAATATTGCTGATTTAAGGAAAAAGTTTTTGTATACCTTGGGTATGCTCATTCTATTCCGCTTTGGGTCACACATTCCTGTGGCAGGGATTGATGCCACAAAACTTGCGGCCTTGTTTGGCCGAGGTAATATTTTGGGGTTTTTAGATCTTTTTACCGGTGGGGCCTTGTTGCGTTTTTCTGTCTTTGCTATGGGGATTGTTCCTTATATCAATGCTTCCATCATTATGCAACTTTTAACAGTGGTCATACCACAGCTTGAAGAGCTTTCTAAAGAAGGTGAGTCAGGCCGCAAGCAAATTGCCAGCTACACTAGGTATCTTACGGTGGTGTTAGCTGCTTTCCAGGCTTTTGGCATGAGTTTCTGGCTTAGGGGGGTCATGCTGGTGGGCTATAATTTTCTCTTTTTCTTAATTGGCACAGTTGTGGCTTTAACTGCTGGCAGTACGATGGTCATGTGGTTTTCAGAATTAATTACTGAGCATGGGATTGGCAATGGGGCCTCGTTGTTAATTTTTACTGGGATCGTTGCCCGGATCCCGTCTTATATTGCCCGTACCGCCACCTTGGTCCAGGGCGGGGCTTCGCTGGTCGGAGTAATAATTTTGGTGATCTCATTTTTATTAATGATCATGGCGATTGTGGTTGTGCAGGAGGGCCAACGGCGGATCCAGGTCCAGTATGCTAAACGGATTGTTGGGCGCAAGATGTACGGTGGCCAATCAACGTATATACCGCTTAGGATTAACCAAGGCGGCGTTATTCCGATTATCTTTGCGTCTTCGGTCTTATTATTTCCTGCAACAATTGCTCAATTTATCCCGGTCCAGGCGATTCAAAAGATGGCGGGTTGGATGTCTCCGTCAGGTATATTGTATATGGTCATTTATTTTTGTTTAATTTTCTTTTTCACTTATTTTTATACAGCGATTACTTTTAATCCGGTTGAATTGGCTAACAATATAAAAAAATACGGTGGTTTTATTATGGGCATTAGGCCGGGCCGGCCCACGGCTGAATATTTAGAACATGTTATTACTCGTTTAACATTGGTTGGTGCTTTGTTCCTGGCAATTGTGGCTATTGTCCCTTCAATTATTGAGCAGATGACCCATATTACTTCTTTTCAGGGTTTAGGCTCTACAGCTTTGTTGATTGTGGTAGGGGTGGCGATGGATTTGGTCAGACAAATCGAGACCCATTTAGTGACCAGACAATATGAGGGGTTATTAGTATGACGGTTTTAGTTTTTTTAGGGCCTCCAGGCTCAGGCAAAGGTACGCAAGCTATGAAATTAGCAGAGAAACTTGGAATTGCCCATATTTCGCTCGGTGATGTTTTGCGAGAAGAGGTTAGAAAAGGGTCTGACATTGGCAGAAAAGCCAAAGAATTTATGGATGCCGGTAAATTAGTGCCTGATGAGCTGACCATTGCTTTGACCAGGCAGCGTTTGTCCCAGCCAGATGTTAAGGCTGGGATTATTGTGGACGGTTTTCCCCGGTCACTGGTTCAAGCTGAGGCTTTTGACAAGATGACTGCGGAGTTAAAATTAAAAGTTAAGGTTATTTATTTTGAGATTGATGAGGAGCAGGTGGTGGAGCGCTTGTCTGGCCGGCGCAGTTGCAAAGCCTGTGGGGCTATCTATCATGTTAAGTATAACGCACCGATTGAGAGTGGCAAATGCGATAAGTGTGGTGGCGAGCTTTATCAACGCTCAGATGACCAAGAGATTGCAATTCGGACCCGTTTTGAGGTCTATACTAATCAGACTAAGCCGCTTATTGATCGTTATCAGCAAGCAGGGGTTTTGGCCCGGGTTCAAGCTGCTGGGCCGATCGAAGAGATCTTTAAAAATTTATTAATGCATGGCTAAGATTAAGATTAAATCTGCGGTTGAAGTTGAGCAGATGAGGCAAGCCGGGGCAATTGTGGCCTGGGTATTGCAGCAGCTAGCGCAAGAGATTAAGCCTGGAATTACAACCTTGTACCTTGATAGTATTGCGGATAAGTTGATCAGAGAAAAAGGCGCGCTGCCGGTTTTTGTTGGATACCGTGGTTATCGGCACGCGACTTGCTTGTCAGTTAATGAACAAGTGGTTCATGGCATTCCCGGCCAGCGGGTGCTTCAAGTTGGTGATATAATTGGAGTTGATGTTGGGTCCAAGATCAATGGTTATTGTGGAGACACAGCAGTTACTTTTGCCGTAGGCGAGATTTCCAAGAAAGCACAACAACTTATCCGGACAACTAAAGAAGCGCTCCGAGCTGGCATTAAGCAGGCGAGGGTTGGAAATCATTTAGGTGATATTTCTGCGGCAATTTATCGGGTGGCTAAAAGCAATGGTTACTCGGTAGTTGAAGATCTTTATGGTCATGGGATTGGGGCTGATTTGCACGAGGAGCCACTGGTTCCGAATTTTGGCCAGCCAGGAGAAGGCCCATTGCTTAAAGAGGGGATGACTTTAGCGATTGAGCCAATGCTTAATGAAGGGGGCTCAAAGATCAAGACTCTAGCTGATGGTTGGACGGTCGTGACCCAGGATAAAGGCCTATCTTGCCATTTTGAACATACAATTTTGATTGCTGGGTTAGGACCGGAAATTTTGACAAAGACAAACTAATTATGACAAAAGAAAAAGATGTAATCGAGCTAGAAGGTAAAATTACTGAGGCTTTGCCCAATGCCCTTTTTCGGGTAGAGTTAGAAACAGGGCAAATGGTCCTGGCTCATATCTCAGGTAAGATCCGCAAGCACTTTATTAGGATTTTGCCGGGTGACAAGGTGAAACTGGAGCTCTCACCTTATGATCTGACCCGTGGGAGGATAACGTACCGAATGAAATAATCCGAATTGGTAAAACCTTTTGGGATTGGAGAAAAATGCAACTATGAAAGTTAGATCGTCAGTAAAAAAAATATGTGATAAATGCAAGATTGTCAGGCGTCATGGCCGGATCTATGTGATTTGTGAAAATCCCAAGCACAAACAGCGCCAGGGCTAGTTTTATAGCCAAGCTGCTAGCTGGGAAATAGTAAGAAATAGTAAAAGGAGTAGAGAAAATGGCACGAATTGTTGGAGTGGAATTGCCGCCAAATAAAAATATTAGAATAGCCTTAACGTATATTTATGGGATTGGGACTACTTTAAGTGGCCAAATTTTAACCGAAGCAGGGATCGATCTTACGCGTAAAGTGAAGGAGCTTAATGATGCCGAGGTTCTGGCCATTCGTGAGGCGATCAAGCGTTGCTCTGTTGAGGGTGATTTGCGCAAAGAGATTAGCATGAACGTTAAGCGCTTAATTGAGATTGGGACTTACCGTGGTGCCAGACACCGCAAGAATTTGCCGGCTAGGGGACAGCGGACACGGACGAATTCCAGGACTAGACGCGGTAAACGACAAACTGTTGGTTCAGGCAGGAAAAAGGAGGAGAAAACTTAATACTCATGGAAACAAATGAAAAAGCAGTAGTTAAAAAGAAAAAGATTAAAAAGGTTGGTGCCCAAGGGGTGGTTCATATCAAAGCCTCTTTTAATAATACGATCATTTCCATCACAGATGAGAGCGGGGCGGTGGTAGCCTGGTGTTCGGCTGGGGCGGTTGGCTTTAAGGGAACAAAAAAAGGGACCCCATTTGCCGCTTCCGCAGCAGCTGAAGTCGCGGCGCGCAAAGCCCTTGAGGCTGGCGTGCGCAGCGTTAATGTTTTAGTCAAAGGCCCAGGGTCTGGTCGTGAGACAGCGATCAGGGCAGTGCAAGCCGCTGGACTAGAGATCAATTCTATCAATGATGTTACCCCAATCCCGCATAATGGTTGCCGTCCACCGAAAAGGAGACGCGTCTAATGGGCAGACATACACAGGCTAGTTGTAAGCTTTGTCGTCGGGAAAAGGAAAAGTTATTTCTCAAAGGTGAGAAATGTTATAGTGCTAAGTGCCCTGTTGCCAAGCGGTCTTATCCCCCAGGACAACATGGCAGATTGTCGCTGCGGATTTCTGAATATGGTATCCGCTTGAGAGAGAAACAAAAGGCCAGGCGGATCTATGGCTTGACTGAACGTCAATTTGAGAGATATTTTAACGAAGCTGCCAAAAGCCGCGGGGCCACGGGTGCGATGTTGCTTGAGGCGTTAGAGAGGCGTTTAGATAATGTTGTCTTTCGCTTGGGCTTTGCTGCTTCTAGGCAAGCAGCCAGGCAAATGGTCCACCACCAAGGTGTTACAGTAGACGGCAAAGTGGTGAATATCCCATCTTTTAGCGTTAAGGTAGGGAGCTTTATCAAGATCAGGCCTAAATATTTACTAGTGGTCAAAGCGGTGCAAGAAAAATTTAAAGACCGCCTGCCGCCAGTTTGGCTAAGCTTGTCAGGCGAAGAAGAGGGCAGTGTTGTGTCCTTGCCGAAACGAAGCGATATTGACACCATGTTAGAAGATCATTTTATTGTTGAGTATTATTCGAGATAATTAAGGAGGAAAAAGATGGTAAGCATTGGTGAAAAACCGTGGGTAAGTGTCGCTGAACTTTCTGATACTTATGGCCAGTTTGTGGTGGAACCACTTGAGCGTGGTTTTGGCACGACCCTAGGCAATTCCTTAAGACGGGTCTTGCTCTCTTCTTTATACGGCGCAGGGATTACAGCGGTCAAGATTGAGGGGATTGCCCATTCCTTTTCTACTATTGATGGAGTGGTTGAAGATGTCCTGCAGATCCTCTTGAACTTAAAACAGGTGGTTATTCGTTCTCATTCTGAACAGCCCAAAGTAATTACCTTAAAGGCTAAAGGCAAGGGCGAAGTAACGGCCGCAGATATTGAGCATGACGCGGAAATTGAGATCATTAATCCTGACCAGAAGATTGCGACCTTAGATACCTCTGGCAAGCTTGAGATAGAGATGATTGTTAAGAGAGGCAAGGGATATGTTTCTGCCGAAAGAAATAAATCGGCCCATTTAGCGGTTGGTTATATTCCCACTGATTCGGTCTATACCCCAGTGCTTAAGGTCAATTTAGCAATTGAAGAGGTCAGAGTTGGCCAGGAAATTAATTATGATCGTTTAGTCTTGTCGGTCTGGACCAATGGCAGCCTTAAGCCTGATGAAGCAGTCAGCGAAAGCGCCAAGATCTTGGCCGGTCACATTGATCTCTTCCAGCATTTGGGCCAACGGGTTGAATTATTGGGCGGGGAGGGCGAACACAAAGGGGACGTGCCAGAAGGCGTGCTGGACATGAGCATTGAAGATTTAGAGCTCTCGGCCCGTTCTTTGAATTGCTTGAAAAATGCTGGGGTAAAAACCGTAGGAGAGCTGGTGGCTAATTCAGAGGCAGATCTAATGCAGTTCAAAAACTTTGGCTCAAAATCTCTAGATGAAGTGCGTGAGAAATTAGCCGAATATAAATTAGGCTTAAAAGGAGATGAGCAGGCATGAGACACCGCAGGGGCAATAAGAAACTAGCTAGGCCGGCTGACCAACGCTTAGCCCTGCTGCGCTCGATTGTCCGGTCGCTCTTCATTCACGATAAGATCACAGTAACCTTGACCAGGGCCAAAGAAGCACGGCGGCTTGCTGAAAAGGTGATCGCCATTACTAAGAAAAATACCTTGACTGCTCGGCGCCAGGTCGAGGCGGTTTTTGGAGAAAAGGCCATAGTGACTAAGATATTTAAAACTTTTCCTGAAAGGTTTGAGGGCCGGGCCGGCGGCTATACCAGGATCAGTAAGGTTGGGTTTAGAAAAGGCGACGCAGCTTCATTGGCAGTTCTAGAGCTTTTATAGATAAGATAAATAGAGGAAGGTTAAGAGATGAAAAACAATAAAACATTGTATGCAAAGACAGGCCAGGTGGCTCGTTCGTGGTATTTGATTGATGCTGCCGATAAGATACTTGGCCGGCTGGCTGGCAGGATTGCCGTACGTTTGCGTGGCAAGCATAAGGCGATTTTTTCGCCTCATGTTGATTGTGGTGATTTTGTCGTAGTGATCAACGCGGCCAAAGTCCGCGTGACTGGAAAAAAAGCCGAGCAAAAGATTTATTTTTCCCATTCTGGTTATCCAGGTGGTGACAAACAGATTGCTTTTGAAAAAATGATTGTGTGGCATCCAGAAAAGGTCTTGCTGGGGGCGGTAGCTGGGATGCTGCCTAAAAATCGATTGGGCCGGGCAATGCTGAAAAAATTAAAGGTTTATCGGGGGACCGCTCATCCCCATCAGGCTCAGAAATTAAAAAAACTTGAGGTGTAGGATTTTATGATAGAAAAAAAGAAGGCGAGCCCAAAGAAGGTGACCAAAACAGCGGTAGTGAAAAAGAAGGTAAAAAAGCCGGAGACAGTCAAGCCAGCAGAGGCGCAACCATTGGCAGAAGAAACAGTAGTGGCTGCCAGTCCTGTCCAACCTCGAGTCCATCACCATAAGGTGAAAAAAGAAAAACTGCCGCTAGGCCCAAAGTATTATGGGACGGGTCGTCGCAAAGAAGCCGTGGCTAAGGTTTGGCTTAAGCCTGGCAGTGGCAAGATCAGCTTCAATGGCCGTGATTATTCTGAGTATTTGAACGGTCGACAGCTGCTTGAGTTTCAAGTCAAGAGGCCACTGGTAGTGACCAATACCTTAAATGCTTATGATGTGTTTGCAGAGGTTTTTGGCGGTGGGGTCCCAGGGCAGGCTGGGGCAGTGTCTTTGGGCATTGCCAGGGCGCTTTTAGTCATCAACCCTGATTTTAGAATAAAGCTTAAGCGGGTTGGCTTATTGCGTCGCGATCCACGCATGAAAGAACGCAAAAAATATGGTCTCAAGCGTGCGCGTAAGGCTTTCCAATATACCAAGCGCTAAGATAAAAAGGGAGACCAGAAAAACATGAAACCAGGTAGACATTACGAGGATTTTAGGGACCAGAAAAAAATTGAACAAGGTGGCTTGATCAAGCTCTCTGGCGCTTTTTTGCATGAGCATGAGGCAGAGGTTTTGAACCTTGTTAAGCATGAAGGCAAGCTGGCCGAAGAGAAAAATGCTGACCATAAGGTAACTAAAATAGAAAAAGCCAATGGAGGCTTTGAAATCGAAACTTCCGACCATAACCTGGCCATTCATATTGGCAAACAATTGCATCACGCCTACAAAGGCAACCACGAATTTAAGTACCGCAAAGGCGAGAAATATGCCGAGGTCATTTGGAGCAGGGACTGATTTTTTTAGCCACATCCACACCAAAATCATCTGAAATTTCCTCCATAACCTGCCGAAACTAAGTTAAGAGGATCAGAGTCATTTAAAAGACCTATTTGAGTTCAGCTCAAGTAGGTCTTTTTATTTTGAGGAGAGGAAAACAGTGGTTACAACCGAAACAATAGGGATTAGTCTAAGGCGAGCGTCTAGTCTGTCCTGGTCAAATCAGACGACTCTTCCATTGGCGCTGTATTTATTACGTTTAATCCCAACTCGATATGCTTTTCTGTTCGTTATTTTAGCTGCATTCACTGATTGCACGGCTTTTGAATTTACAGATCCGCTTCCACCATTTACTCAAGTATCAATTAATAGTGGTGCGAGACCGATAAATTCTTCCCTGGCTTGGGCGGATGGCGAATATGGAATAGCCTGGGAGAATGAATATAATTGTGACGGCGTGTATGATTGCTACAACCTGGGGATTAATTTTAGGCGTATTTCTGCTGACGGTGCTTTGCCGGGGCCGGAAATTCCCATTGTGCCAAGTGATAGCCGTGATTTTTATGATCCTTCTTTAGCCTGGACAGGTAATGGTTATGGGCTTGCTTGTGATGATGCTTATGGTCTTTATTTTCAGCTCATCTCACTTGATGGTGACTTAATCAGTCCCTTAATTCCGGTTACGTCATGGGATAATTTTACTGCTTCAAACCATCCCTCTCTAGTTTGGGCAGGTGCTGAATTTGGGGTTGCCTGGGAGGCGAGGCCTTCAGGATTTGTTGATCCTTTTTATACTGATATCTGTTTTCAGCGCATTGCGGCAAATGCAGAGCTAGTTGAATCAACTGTTTGTATTACAAATGATGGCGATTCGGTGAATCCTTCTTTAGTCTGGACAGGTAGTGGATTTGGGGTGAGTTGGGATGGTGGATATGAGAGTGGTGTATATCTACAGCGTCTTTCGCCAACAGGAACAATACTCGGTTCCGCGGTTTGTGTTACTGCTAATGGCGAGCCAGCAAGTTCTTCTCTAATATGGGCAGGAAATAGATACGAGATCAGCTGGGATACTTATTATAGTGATTATCCTGATGGGAACTACCGGATAAGAGGTCGCTCCATTTCGCCAAATGGAGAACCCGGCCGTTTTCGTAATGTATTTATTTCTGATGGGTGGAGTGACACAGCTAATTTAGTTAATCATTCACTGGTTTGGACTGGTAATGAAGTTGGAGCAAGCTGGTATTATCAATCTTATATGAACGGTTCGGTTGGGAATATTTATTTTGCTCATTTTGCTGATGAAGATTAAAAGAGGGGGGAAGGTAAATTGCTAATATTTGGATTGCCGTTTTTTATTCCGTTCCAAGCCGGATCATTTAACCAACAGCAGTCCATGCCGGAGGAGGCTGATTCAAGGAGCTATCTTTGCGTATCCCCTGAAAATGAAATGGACTGGAATGCGGCCCTGCTTGAATTTGCCCATGACCAGTGCCAGCTAAGTCAGCTTAATATTCAACAAGTTCCATCAGAACTTAGAACGGAATTTATAAATATTAATGGTGGGGGACAGGATAGTACCCCCCGTAGCCAGCGTGTTAATGAATCAGAGGTGCTGGCTGATTGGTTTGATTCTACCTGGGCATTTAGCTGGGCAGGAAGTTTGATCAGGTGGTTTGGCGGGGAAGATTATTGCGATGGTTCTTTGATTCGTGTCCGGCCGGAGCAATGGTGTCAGTCTTTAAGAGAGGTGGTTACGCTGCCTGAACTGCAGCCAGCATCTACGCCTGTTCCTATACCTGTGGTAGTGCAACAACCGTCCGTTGAGCCACTGCCGCCTGTTGTGTCTCCGTCGCCGCCAGTAAGGCCGAGGCCGATATCAAGACCGCCCATTGTTCAGCCGCCACCGATTATAGAAAGGCCGCCGGTACAGTCGGTGAATCTGCCAAGGTTACCAGCAAAAACAAGGCCGAGAGTACCTACATTTTAGGAGGGATAAAAATGGGAATAAATGAAATATGTGGACAGTCTGTCGTTAGTGTGCAAATTCTTAATTTGCCGGAAGAAACAACGATTTCTCGTCAAGCCTGAAGCGATCTCGAGGATCGCGAAGCAATTGCCGAATTATTAGATGAATTTCTAGATGTTATTGGCCTATTGGAGGGCTCTTTTGAATTAGGGGAACAAATTCAAACTGTTCTAGAAAATATTTCTTCGACTGCCTTAAGCTTCTATGAAGGGGTTTTTGAATCTATTGCTCAAGAAACAGGATTAAATATTGATGATATTTCAATGCAAGCTGTTTTTGAACGTTTGCTGAATTTGCTTAGGGAAAATGATTCTCAAGTAGCTCAAGCCTACAGCACTAGTAGGGATAATCGTCAGGCTGACATAGCAATAGTTTTAGAGATTTTGGAAGATATAAGGCCGGTTTATGCCCGGGCACGAAGACAACTAGAGATACCTGTTTCAGCTAGATCTCTGACCCCTGTTTATGAACAACGTATTGCGGATTTGAGACAGCAACTTGAAGATCGCGGTTATTCCTTTCCTGACGTTGATTTGAGCAGCAGAGAATCGGTTAGGGAGACAAAAACTGTGATTCAGCGTGCGCTTGTTAATTTGTGTAACCAGTACAATTCAATTCTTATTAACATTTCTCCTCCAGTAACTCCTTCATCTATTGAGCCGCCGCATAGAGAGCCACAAGATAGCTGGTTTAGTTTGTATGCTGATTTATTTTTACACGGAGAATATTTTAGTTCGGTACCGCAGACTCCTGACGCTTTGAGTGAATGGCGCGGGGCGTTGTTCGGTCATTTAACCTTAGCCGCGGATATTACGGAGATAGTGCGTTTAGGGGTTTTTGTCAGCTCTGGCCACAGTCTTGGAGAAGGTTGGACATCAAGGGATAGGGACATATATACAGGCGCATTTGTTGATCGTCATTTCACTCATTCAAGGATTGGCGGTTATGTGGCGGCTTTGTTTTTGCGTAATATTGAGGGGTGGCTGTGGTGGGATGAGGAAACCTTTGCCAACGTAGGAGCAAGAGGGGCTTTTTTTGATGAGTTGCTCCAAGCGTCTCTTTCTGTCTTATTTGGCACATCAAGTGGGATGTCTCTTTCTCTCGGGTTTCAAGGGGATGTTGGACGCAGGGATCGGGTTAGATTAGCTGGTGATTTTGATTACGTTTTTGTGGATGGCGGGACAGGTGGGGATTATGCCTGGCATGATATTGGTTTGTCTTTTCGGGTGGCGCCGCAGATTTCTCGTTCATTTCGCTATGTGGGAGCATTCAGGTTTGTAGCTGTTCTTTGGACCAGCTTTGGTTTGGTTGGAGATGAACTTGCCGAATGGAGTCTTGGTCTAAATGTAGGGCTTTCCCTGGGCGATTCTGCCAACTTATATCAACCGCCAGTAGGGCTTGAGAGGTTTTAATGCCACAATCAGTTACAAATAAACCACAGGCACAAATTCAGTCCCTGCAAAAGAAATGGGATAAATTGCAATATCTTTTGCTGGCCAGGCATATCCTTGCTGTTAGTGTTGGAACCGCAATAGGACTTGGGTATCTTTTCTTGGGGGAGGGCATAACTACCCCCGGGTTTTCTGTTGTTGCTGGTGCGATTCCAGCCTTGGCGCTTGAAGTGTTAACTTGGGTGCCTGCTGTGTTTATTAGAGGTATTAAAGAGGAAAATCAGTTTGCAGAACTTAATCGTTTTAGACCTGAAAAGGTTGGAACTTTACCTAATCAATTACAGAAAGAAGAGATAAGACAAGCTTCGAAAACAAAAAAATTGCAATCAGACAAAAGGAAACTTGCTGTGACCATTAAGGCTAGAGAGGATGAACTGGCGCCATTACGGAGTGAAATTGAAGGATTAAAAAGAAATAGCCGTGATTTAACCACAAAAATGCAAGGGTTGGAAGGAGCTGTATTATTCGAAAAGGATAAGGCACAAAAACAACTAGGAGAACTTGAAGCAACAAAGAAACAGTTAGAAGCGGTCAAGAATGAGTTAGCCAAGGCAAACAAAGATCTCAAAGGCAAAAAAAGAGAAATTGATCGATTAAATAAAAATCAGAGGGATATTTCCAATCAACTTATACAAATACAACGAGAACAAGCCGCAAAGGTAACCGCTTTACAAGAAGCGGAAAGAAAAATAATAAGTTTGGAAATACAAACGCAACAAGTGCAAACCGCACTACAACAAGCCAACTGGCAAATAGACCAAAAAGCAGCCTTTGGCGCAGACCCGCAAGACGTCATTCAAATGCAACAGCTTCACCAAGCTTTGCAAACACTTCTTCATACCAGCCGGGCTAGACCATTTAAGAGGCAAAAAGCACGACTGGTTGTCAGTGAGTCCTTAAGGGGAGATGAAAAGCAACGAAATCTCCTGCGTCAGGTGATTGGTTTATTAAAGCCAGAAGAGCGAGCTAAGTTGACGCTGAAACCTATTTATGGTGATGGGATAGCTGAAATGGTTAATGAGCTGGATCTCAACACCTGGCCGACAAAAAGATTATTGCTTCGATTACGGGATGAAGATGTTATGCCCGTGAAAAAACGGGAGATTCTAGAAGTTTTGCAAGCGAAATTTTCCTATCTAAATTATGCACAGATAAAAAGTTTGAGGCGTGCGCTTTATCCTTTGTTTGAACTGCCGGAAATTGCCGATGTTGCTACGGCCCTTTTGTCGCGACTTGATCATGAAGAATTAAATAAGGCCTTTGTCACTTCTCCACAGCTGGCAGTCGAGGACATTGCCACGGCTAACTTGCCGGTTCCATACGACCGCATTAGTGATGCTAAACAAATGATTCAGGAGGTCGTAGGGGCACATCCAACGCTCGCGGAAACCGGTAAAATTGCTTGTGGGGTTATTGATTATTTATATGGATCAGATAGTCCTGACATATTAATGGCTTTGCTCCAGTTTTTGAGCGACCCTGCAACAGCAGCCAGCCATAAAAAATTTCTACTTGAAAAAATTATCAGAGGGGATGTTATCTTTGATCATGAGTCAATTGTGGAAAATGTTAGAACTCTGTTGCAAAGCCTCACAATAATTGCTGAATTACGAGCATTAGCGCTACAGGCACTTAGAAAAGTTATTCCCGCGACTGTTGTAGTTGATGGCAGTAAACTGCGGGGGGCATTAGGAGAGGGGAACGACCGGGGTGTGGTGGAGGAAATGAGGATAAAAGAGGGTGAATTAAGAGCGGAGCTTAAGATTCAAGTAGAATTACAAGCACAACTCCAAGGTCAAGCACAATTAATCGAGAGATTGTCAGAAGAATTGAAAGTTTTCTTGGATGAGGATGAAGACCCTTTATTTGACCCGTTTGCTAATGGTCAACAGCCAGCGTCAGTTGTGCCAACATCGCGCGCAATCAGACGAGATGCGCTTCATTCTGCGCCATGGGAGAAAATACTTCAGCCCATTCAGGGATACGATCTTTTAAGAGAAATTGCTAGCGGTGGATTTGGTCAGGTTATAGCGGCCATAAATTTAGCTACTGGCAGAGAAGTGATGATCAAGCGTATACATCTTCATTTATTGGATGACCTGGATAGTAAAGAGGATAAAAAGAGGGATGATATTTTTAATATTATTAATCGATTTAAAACAGAAGCTGAAATGCTTATGAGTTTTGCTCATCCTAATGTAATGAAGGTTTTTCGTTGTGAGGTAGAGCTTACTCAAGGCAGGAGGGCGGTTTATTATGAGGGGGAATTGGTTAAAGGGCCTTTTTTGGCTAAATTAATTAGGAGAAAGAAGTTGTTATCCGTCCCTGAGGCCTTAAATATTCTATATTTTATGGTTCTTGGGCTAGAAGCTTTGAGCGATGAGAAAAATGGACGTATAAACGCTATTTATCATCGGGATTTAAAACCTGATAATGTAGTGATTACGTCATTCAAACGAAGGTCTTATGTTAAATTAGTTGATTTTGGCCTGGCAAAACACGTTGCGAGCGATGGCTCACTTACCAGTTTAGGGACAATGGGAGGAACAGCTAACTATCTAGCGCCTGAAAGTGTTGATTGCGGCTTAAAAGGACTAGATCATCACGCGGATATTTATGCCTTAGCCCTGATTTTATATAAAATGTTAACTGGAAAGTTGCCGCGCAAATTTGAGGGGCAAGCGAAGGAGATATGGGTTGGTTTTGTCGACTGGGCAAGAAATAAAGCAAAGCCGACTTTTAGTTATGCGCAACTGGAGCAGTTTTCTCCAGCGATTCAATTATTATTGAGTAATATGGGGGAGAAAAATGTTGAATATAGGATTAATAGCTATCGTGGAATACGAGAGATGATTGAGCAGATATTAATTCAGGGCGTAACAGCCTAAAATTTGACCCTCCCAATTCTCCCATGTTATAATACCAATTCCTAAAAATATCGATAGAAAGGAGCTCCAAATGAGCAAAAGAAAATTGATCAAATATAATCTGATGATCCCAGGCCCAACCCCAATTCCAACCCGAGTTTTAGCGGCGATGAACCACGATATGATTGGCCATCGTGGGCCCTTGTTTTCTGCGGTGATGAAAGAGGTGATGGAAGACTTAAAGTGGGCTTATGAAACAAAGAACGACATCTTTATTTATCCATCATCCGGAACCGGTGGAATGGAAGTGGCTGTGGTTAATGTCTTATCTCCAGGTGATAAAGTAATAGTCGTTAATATCGGCAACTTTGGTGCCCGCTGGGCTAAGATCTGCAAGGCTTACGGGGCAGATGTTAATGATGTTAAATTTGAGCGTGGCAAGGCGGCTGACCCAACAGTGTTAGAAGCTGAACTCAAGAAAGGGCCGGTTAAAGCGGTTTTTATGCAGCACAATGAGACCTCTACTGGTGTGCTTAATGATGTAGAGACACTAGCCAGGGTTGTTCGCAAAAACCAGCCAGATGCCTTAATTATGGTTGATGCTGTTTCCGGCATGATGGCTGCACCGCTAAAAACAGATGCCTGGGACCTTGACGTTGTTGTTTCCGGCTCACAAAAAGCCTTTATGGTTCCGCCTGGAGTCTCTGCTGTTTCGATTTCCAGCCGCGCTTGGAAGGCACATGCTGAATCAAAATGCCCCAAGCACTATTGGGACTGGACACTCATGAAAGAGCAGGCTCCTAAAGGCCATACATACACTACACCACCAGAGTCTTTGATCTTTGGTATGCGGGAAGGCTTAAAGATGCTAAAGGAAGAAGGCCGTGAAAATGTTTTTGCCCGGCACCAATTTAATCGCGACCTGCTCCGGACAGCGGCCAAGGCTTTGGGCCTAAAACTTTTGGCTGATGATTCCCATGCTTCTCCTGCGGTTACTGCGATCTTTCCGCCAGAGGGGGTTGATGGTGAGGATGTCCGCTCTGCCATGCGTGATGAGTTTAATGTTGAAGTCGCTCCTGGCCAGGGTGAGCTTAAGAGCAAAATTTTCCGCATTGGGCACCTTGGTTACGTTGACTCTCTTGACTTAATTGGCGCTTGGGCCGCGGTTGAGGTCCTCTTTAAGCGGCTAGGGGCTAAGATCAACTTTGGCGCCGGCGTCAAAGCCATGATGGAGATGCTTTAGCTGAAAGTTAGTGCGTAACTTCAAATTAATTGTTCAATACGACGGTGCGGGCTTTTCCGGCTTTGAACTCCAGCCAAACAAGCGCACTGTTCGCGCGGAGCTGGGAAAGGCCTTGTTTTCACTTTTTAACTACAAGGTAAAACTTATCAATTCCTCTCGCACCGATGCAGGGGTTCATGCTATCCACTTAGTTGTTAATTTTGAGGTTGAGACGAAAATTCCTACGGCCAAAGTTTTGGCAGCTTTAAATAGCATTTTGCCAGAAGATATTAGGATAGTGAAAATCGAGAATCGAAAATCGAAAATAGGAAATTTTCATGCCAGATACGATGCCAAGTCAAAAGAATATGAATACCTCATTTACAATGGCCTAGTTGTCCCGCCGCATATTCGCAAAATAGTCTGGCAGGTTACACCCAAGCTTGATTTAAAAAAGATGAAACAGGGTGCTAAATATTTAATTGGTAAACACGAGTTTTCCTCTTTTTGCGCGACAGGCGGAGACGATAAGAATTTTGTTCGAATAATACATTCATTGGACATTGGCAATTGGAAATTGGACATTTGGCACAAGGGTGGGGTTCCGGTGATTAGCATAAGAGTAAGAGGGAGTGGGTTTCTTTACAAGATGGTCAGAAATATTGTGGGGACCTTGGTTGAGGTGGGGCTGGGCAAACGTCAGCCAAATGATGTTAAGGCAATTTTAAACGCGAAGAGCCGTAAAAAAGCAGGGAGATGCGCGCCAGGTGAGGGGCTGTGTTTGATTGACGTTGCTTATTAGCCAAAATTCATCTATAATATGAAAGATTGTGAATCGATTCACAATCTTTTGCAAAAAAAAAGGAGTGATTTTTTATGAAGGTTTTAGCGATGGACAAAACAGCAGAAGAAGGGTTAAAGCTCTTGCGTGACGCTGGCATTGAAGTTGACGCGAAGGCGGGGCTTAGCGAGGATGAGTTAATTAAAATTATTCCAGAATATGATGCGATGATTGTCCGCTCAGAAACTAAAGCGACACCGAAAATTTTAGAAGCCGGCAAAAAGCTTAAGATTGTTGGCCGGGCAGGGGTTGGTGTTGATAATATTGACCTGCCAACAGCGACTAAAAATGGCATTATTGTAGTCAACTCTCCTGAAGGGAACACTGTTGCCGCGGCCGAACACACCTGGGCCATGCTCCTTTCTATGACCCGTAATATTCCGCAAGCACATGGGAAACTTAAGGCTGGAGTTTGGGACAAAAAGTCCTATAAAGGGGTTGAAGTATTAAACAAAACTTTAGGAGTCGTTGGTTTGGGCAAGATCGGCCGACGGGTCGCTTCATACGCTTTAGGTATGGGGATGCGGGTAATTGCTTCTGACCCGTTTGTAACGGCTGAATACGCAAAAAACTTGGGAGTGGAGCTTAAGAGTGTTGAAGAGGTTATCCGTGAAGCAGACTTTATCACCTTCCATATTCCTAAGACTAAAGAAACGGCAGGGATGATCAATGCCGAGATGATTGCCAAGATGAAAAAAGGGGTTCGCCTGGTTAACGTGGCTCGCGGCGGGATTATCAATGAAAAAGATCTTTATGATGCGCTGAAGAGCGGTCACGTTAAATCAGCAGCCCTGGATGTTTTTGAAAAAGAGCCGTGCGCTAGCAGTCCATTATTTGAATTGGATAATATTGTAATTACTCCTCACTTAGGGGCCTCTACAGTTGAAGCCCAGGTAAATGTGGCAGTTGATGTGGCTGAGCAGATTATTGAGGTCTTAAAAGGTGGTTCTGCCCGCTCAGCTGTTAATATCCCTTCAATGAAGCCGGAACTAATCGCTCCGGTTAAACCATTTATGGGGGTAGCGGAAAAGTTGGGGACCCTTGCTTCGCAACTGGTTGACGGTGCGGTTGCCAAGGTGACGGTTGAATACTGCGGGGCAGTGGCTGAGGAAAATGTTTCGCCGCTAACAACCGCTGTTCTCAAGGGGCTCTTGGCGCCGGTGATGGATGTGGCGGTTAACTTTGTAAATGCCCCTTTGATTGCCAAAGAGCGCGGGGTAGATATTGTAGAGAGCCGCCAAAAGGTGGCCAAGGATTATAAGAGCCTGATCTCCGTAAAAATTAAAGCAGACAAAGAGGAGCGCGAAGTTGGTGGGACTGTGTTTGAAGGAATGGGGGATCGTTTGGTTTCCATCGATGGCTTTAAAGTTGATGCCGAGCCAGTTGGCTATATGCTGATTTTATCTAACATTGATAAACCAGGGATGATTGGTAAAGTCGGAACATTCTTGGGCAAGAATAATATTAACATAGCTGCGATGGATGTTGGCCGGGCAAAAGTTGGCGAAAAAGCGGTTATGGTCTTAAATGTTGACACCGCGGTTTCTGACCAGGTCTTAAAAGAGCTGGCCAAGACCGAAGGCATTTCGGCCGCGACATTGGTAAAGTTGTAATCAAACAACAGTCATATACTTTCGTGTAGGCTTAAAGGTCTGCGCTACAAAGATCCACGCAACATTATTCTCTAATCAAAAAACAAGGTTGTTTTTGCCTGATGCAGGGAATAGGGTTCATCAGTAAAAGCAACATAGCCCTCATAATGAAGGTGTTCTTTTTGGGCGATTTCAGAACCAACAAGATCGAGATTTTTGCGGCTTGCTGGGTCGAGTAGGTCAATGGTCTCTGGGACGTTGACTATTACGGAGCAATCACTTGTCTGCATGGCTGATCATTCCTCCTTCTTTTAATTTGCTATATGCTTCCATCAGTTTTTGCTGAGTTTGGGGTGGGACTTGTTCGTAATGAGAGAATTTTGTGCTAAAGCTGCCTTGGCCATGGGTGAAGGAGCGCAGGTTTGTCGCATACTTAGCCAACTCTCCTTGAGGTACTATGGCCACGACTTTGTTAGTTTCGATATTTGAGATCCGGCCGCGCCGTTTATTAAGATCTCCTGTTACTTCGCCAACAAACTCTGGTGGGACATTGATCGTTATCTCAACGATTGGTTCAAGTAGGGTAGGGTGAGCCTCGCTAAAGGCCTTTTTAAAGCCCATTGACGCCGCAATCCTAAACGCCATGTCAGATGAATCAACTTCATGATAGGAGCCGTCACAAAGCGTGACTTTAACGTCAACAGCTGGATAACCTGCGACAATTCCTTTGGCCATGGTTTCGCGGATCCCTTTTTCAACTGCCGGGATATAATTTTTTGGGATAGCGCCGCCCACAACTTTGTTAACAAATTGGAAGCCCTGGCCAGCAGGGAGTGGCTCGATCTCAATCCAAGTGTCTCCATATTGGCCGTGGCCGCCAGTTTGTTTTTTGTATTTACCTTGGGCCTTGGCTCGGCTTTTGATTGTTTCTTTGTAAGGTATCCGCGGATCGCCGATCTCAATCTCAACCCCAAAGCGCTCTTTGAGCTTTTTTAAGATGATCTCAAGGTGAATCTCGCCCAGGCCAGAGATAATAGTTTCATGGGTCTCAGCATTATAATGCAGCTTAAAAGTGGGGTCATCGTGCATAAAACTAGCTAGGCCTAGTGCCATTTTTTCCTGATCAGTCTTGCTCTTGGGCTTAACAGAAAAAGAAATAGCTGGTTCAGGATATTCAGCCTGGCTAAAAGTTATGGTCCTATTTTTATCACATAAAGTGTCGCCAGTCGAGCTGACTTTAAGTTTAGGTAAAACTGCGATGTCGCCGGCCGTAAGCACTGGGATCTCCAGCCGGTTTTTGCCGCGCATGGAAATGATTTGCCCAATCCGCTCTTCTTTGCCTTTGTGGCTGTTATAAACAGGGGAAGAGGGCTTGATTGTTCCAGCGTAGACCCTGATATAGGTTAAGTTGCCAAGGTGCGGCTCAGCCACGGTCTTAAAGACATAAGCCGTAAATGGGTCTGTTTTGCTGGCCGTAATTTCAACCTGGTTGTTTTGACTGTCTTTGGCTAAGTATTTTTTTTCATTGGCTGGTGGCATCCAATTAACAATAGCCGTCAGCAGTTCGGGGATACCAATGTTATTTTGCGCAGAAACGCAAAGAGCAGGAAAAACCTTGTCTTCGTTAATGGCCGCGATCAAGTGTTGGCTAAGCTCGGCTTGAGTAATTTCTAGGCCTTTTAAGTATTCTGTTAAAATTGTGTCGTCGATTTCTGCCACGCCTTCGATCAGCAGCTTTTTGTGTTTATCTACCTGGTCTTTTAAGCTATTTGGAGCAGTAGTTTGGAGCAGGTCATGGACCCCAGAAAAATTTGCCTCAAGGCCAATGGGAATTTGGACTGGGACGATCTCCACGCTAAATTTTTGGCGCAGGCTGTCTAGGACCTTATCATAATCAGCCTGGGCTTTGTCAAGCTTATTAATAACCAGGAGCCGTGGCAGGTTATGTTTGTCTGCCAGCTTCCAGAGGTTTTCTAAGGTGCTGCCATAGCCAGCCACAGCGTCAACCACAATAATAACACTGTCTACGACTTGCAAGGCTGAGATTGTCTCACCCATAAAATCAATGTAGCCAGGGGTATCGATCAGGTTGATTTTGTGGTCTTGCCATTCAAAGGGAAGTAGGGTGGAGTGAAGGCTGATGCCGCGTTTTATCTCTTCTGGGTCGTAATCTGAAGTGGTGTTGCCGTCGCTAATGCTACCTTGGCGGGAAACAACGCCAGCCTGGTAGAGCAAGGCTTCGCAGAGTGAGGTCTTGCCCGTACTGCCTGAACCGATGACCGCGATATTGCGAATCTTTTCAGGAGGGAATTCCCTCATAGTGCTGCGATTATAACAAAAGGAAAAAAATCTTGCAAGCAACTTTTATCTCTGATATTATGCAAGCATGTTTTTTTGGCCTTTTGGTGATAAGAAAAATGGCTTGGTCCTAGGTGGGGGAGTGGCGCGCGGGATCGCCCACATTGGTGTTTTAAAGGTCATTAAGCAATACCAGATCCCGATCCACTATATTGCTGCCACTTCATCTGGCGCTATTGTTGGGGCGGCTTTTGCCGCTGGCCTTGAGGTTTCTTTAATTGAAGAAATTGCTTTGCGGATTAGTTGGGGCCGCCTCTTGCGCCTGGCTTTTTTTCGGCCAGGCTTTATCTCTAGCGCGGCGATTGAAGAGCTTTTAGATAAATATATTGGTAACAAGTCTTTTAGTGAACTGAAGATTCCTTTGGTAGTAGTCGCAACAGATATTAAAACCGGTGAAGCCGTGGGGCTTAGAAAAGGTAAAGTGTCTAAGGCAGTTGCAGCCAGTGCAGCTTTTCCTGGTTTGTTTGCCCCAGAGGAGATCAATCATCGGTTCCTAATCGATGGCGGCTTGGCTGATAATTTACCGGTTGGGGTGGTGCGGCGGATGGGGGCAGGCCGGACCATTGCAGTTGATGTGGTGCCTAGCCAGCCAGTGCAACACCTGCCGCGTGATCCTTTTCAAGCCTTTGGCCGCTCCCTAGATCTGGCCCTTCATAAGCTTTCGGTAAAGCAACGCCGCGCGGCCGATATCTTGATCGAGCCATTAATTGATGAGGATGTTTGGCACTTGGATTTGCATAAGGCCAAACGGTTGATTGCAGCAGGCGAGAGCGCTGGCCATAAGGCACTAAGAAAATTTAGACGGGCCTGACAAATTTGAAGAGATAAATTAGCTGTGTTATAATTTAATTTGCTATGAAATACTCTGTGCCTCGAGGCACCAAGGATATTCTGCCGCAAGAAACCCCAATTTGGCAACATTTAGAAGCTGTTTTCCGTCGGGTTTTTTCTCTTTTTGGCTATCAAGAAGTCCGCACCCCGATTTTTGAAAGCACTGAGCTCTTTGCTCGCTCAATTGGCACGACCACTGATATTGTGGCCAAAGAAATGTATGAATTTAAAGACCGCAAAGGCCGCAGTTTGACCTTAAGACCAGAAGAGACTGCGCCGGTTGTTCGCGCTGCTTTAGAGAATAATTTAATAAGTCCTGATAACGTGACTAAATTGTATTATATCGGCCCAATGTTTCGTTATGAGCGGCCGCAAGCAGGACGCCAGCGCCAATTTCACCAAGCCGGAGTTGAAGTCTTTGGTAGTAACTCTCCAAGTTTAGATGCTGAAGTAATTTTGCTCAATCTTGAATTATTCAAGGGGCTAGGGATTAGGGACTTGGGGCTTAATTTAAATAGTGTTGGCTGCTCAAAATGCCGTCCCAACTATACTAAAAACTTGCAAGAACATTTTAAAGAGAACATTAAAAATATGTGTGAGGATTGCCGCACCCGTTTTGAGCATAACCCACTACGAATTCTTGACTGCAAAAACGCTAATTGCCAGCAGACTATTGAAGCGGCTCCGGCCTCGATCAACACCCTGTGCGACGAGTGCCGCGATCATCTAAATGAACTGATGAAGTTCTTGAAAATTGCTGGTGTCGAGTATGTAATTAATAATCGCTTGGTGCGCGGGTTGGATTATTACACTAAGACAACGTTTGAAATTACCTCTAATGCCCTGGGGGCGCAAAACGCGGTTTCTGGCGGTGGTCGGTACGATAACCTGGTTGAGCAGCTTGGGGGAAAAGCTATTCCAGCGGTGGGGTTTGCGGTGGGGATGGAGAGAATTGTGGAAATTTTGAAAAAATCCGAAATCCGAAATCAGAAATCCGAACAAGGAATTATATTATTCTTAGCGACAATGGGAGAAGAAGGCCAAGTAAAAGGGTTTGAGCTTTTAAAAGAAATACGGAGTTTAGGGATAGCGGCGGAGATGGATTATTTGGGTAAATCTTTAAAGGCCCAGCTTAAGGTTGCTGATCGGTTGGGGGCTAAGTATGTTTACATTATTGGTGATGATGAAATCGCGAAAGAATCTGGTATACTGAAAACAATGGCGACTTCCGAGCAACAGGAAGTTAAATTTGAGCTATTAAAGGAGGCGCTAAAATGACTGATTTTCGCTGCAGCCAATGTAACCGGCTTTTGGCTAAGGTTGATGGGCCCGGCAGGGTGGAGATTAAATGCCCCAGATGCAAGGGGATGAACCTGTTTAGCGGCGAGATCTTTATTACGATTGAGGAGAAGAGTGAAAGATGTACCGATCCAGAAATTGCGGAGGCTTAAAAAAAAATGACGTTGGTCAACAAGTTACCCTGGCTGGCTGGGTTCACCGCCGTCGCGACCACGGCGGACTGATCTTTATCGACCTGCGCGACCGCTCTGGCCTGGCCCAGATAGTTTTTAATCAGGAAAACAAAGCCCTCCATGACCAGGCAGGAAAACTGCGCAGTGAATTTGTTGTCTCTATTACTGGCACGGTTGTGGCCCGGGCAGATGAAGCTGTAAATAAAAACATCCCTTCCGGTGAGATTGAAATGGTGGCTACGGAATTGACTATTCTCAACACTGCCAAGACCCCGCCGATAGAGGTGGCTGACCCCAAAAACGAACCAGATGAGAATATCCGCCTCAAGTACAGATACATTGATTTACGCAAAGAAAAAATGCGCGAGAATTTAATTTTTCGCCACAAGGTGACCAAAGCGATTGGTGATTGTTTGGATAGTGATGGTTTTTTGGAAATTGAAACACCGTTTTTGACCAAATCAACGCCAGAGGGGGCGCGCGACTTTTTAGTCCCGTCTCGCCTAAATCCAGGTAAATTTTATGCTTTGCCTCAATCACCGCAGTTATTTAAGCAATTATTAATGGTGGCTGGGATGGAGCGCTACTATCAGATAGTTAGATGTTTTAGGGACGAGGATTTGCGGGCTGACCGCCAGCCAGAGTTTACCCAGGTTGATATTGAGATGTCGTTTTGCAATGAGGATGATGTTATTGGGACAATGGAAAAGATCATGATCTACACGATGGCAGAGCTTGAAAAAGATATTGACCAATACCGAGGCAAACATATTCCAAAGATTAAAACTCCATTTCCTCGGCTTTCGTGGCAGGAGGCAATGGACCGTTTTGGCAGTGATAAACCTGATACTCGCTTTGGTCTTGAGCTGGTTGATGTTTCTGACCTAGTTAAAGAGGTAGAGTTTAAAGTTTTTAAAGAGGTGGTGGCCAATGGTGGGGTGGTCAAGAGTATTAATGTTAAAGGTGGGGCAAAATTTTCTCGGGCTGAGATGAGTAGCTTAGAAGATACTGCTAAGGGTTTTGGGGCCAAGGGGTTAGCTTGGATTGCTATTACAGACGAGGGCTTTAAGTCTCCTATTGTTAAGTTTTTTAAGCCAGAGCAGCTTCAAGGCATTGTTGCCAGGCTAAAGGGGGAGGTGGGGGACACTTTAATTTTTGCGGCTGATCAGCAGGCTGTGGCTTGGAATGTTCTAGGCCAGATCAGGCTTTTGCTCGGTAAGAAGTTAAATTTGATCGACAAAAACCGCTACGATTTTCTTTGGGTGACTGATTTTCCACTTTTTGAATACAGTGAGACGGAAAACAGGTGGATGTCTAATCATCACCCATTTACTGCGCCGCATGGTGAGATGGATAACCTTGAAGAGCGTTTTATGAAAGACCTACTGGCGATTAAGGCACAAGCTTATGATTTTGTTCTGAACGGGACGGAGATTGGCGGAGGGTCAATTCGTATTCATAAAATGGATGTTCAGCGCCAGGTCTTTAAAATCTTAGGCTTTAGTGAAGAAGAAGCTAAACGCCGCTTTGGCTTTTTGCTTGATGCTTTGGAGTATGGGGCCCCGCCGCACGGTGGGATTGCCTTAGGGCTTGACCGTTTTGTGGCGATTTTAGCTGGGATGGAGTCAATCCGCGATGTTATTGCCTTTCCTAAAACCCAAAGTGCTTATTGCCCTCTGACCGGCGCGCCGGATGTGGTGGATGCTAGACAACTAAAAGAGGTGCATGTTAGAATAATTTAGCCCTACCAACCATGCGGCTTGGTAGGGACTTTTTGTGTTTAAGGAGAATATTTAATTATGACAGTCTCAATTATAGTTGGTACCCAGTGGGGAGATGAAGGCAAAGGCAAAATTACAGATTATCTGACTCAAGATATGGACATGGTAGTCCGGTATCAGGGGGGGAACAATGCTGGTCACACGGTTGTTATTAAAGATAAAATTTTTAAGTTGCATTTAATTCCTTCTGGGATATTCTACAATAATGTTTTATGCGTGATTGGTAATGGCGTGGTGGTTGACCCGGCGGTTTTGATCCAAGAGATTGAGACCCTAAAGAGTCAAGGTTTCTCGGTCTCTAACCTTAGAATCTCGGCGCAGGCCCATGTGATATTCCCTTATCATCGCTATCTTGACCAAGCGCAGGAGAAAAAGCGCGAAGCTGGCCGTATTGGAACGACCTCACGCGGGATCGGCCCTTGCTATGTGGATAAGTACAATCGCCGCGGTATTAGGATAGCTGACTTATATAACGAAAAGGTTTTTCGAGAAAAATTGGACTGGAATATTAAAGAAAAGAGTTTCTTGCTTGATAAGTTTTATGCTTTTGATAAAAAGATCGATATTGACAAGATTTATGTTGATTATTTGGGCTATGCCCTTGCGATCAAACAATATGTAGCGCTTGAATCAACCGCGTTAATTAATGAGGCAATTGAAAAAAAGAAGAACATTTTGCTCGAAGGGGCGCAAGGAGCGATGCTGGATGTTGATCACGGGACCTTCCCTTTTGTCACCTCTTCGAACCCGATTGCTGGTGGGGCGTGTACTGGGGCTGGGGTGGGGCCAACCGCGATTGATGAGGTAATTGGGGTGGTTAAGGCTTACGTGACTAGGGTGGGGAGCGGTCCATTCCCTACAGAAATAGAAGGAAAGCTTGGGGACGAGCTGCGCGAAAAGGGTGGGGAATATGGGGCAACGACAGGGAGGCCAAGACGCTGTGGCTGGTTTGACGCGGTAGTGATGAAACACGCGGCTAGAATTAATGGTTTAACCCAATTAGCTATTACTAAGCTGGATGTCCTTGACGGTTTAGACAAGATTGAACTTTGTGTAGCTTATGAGTATAAGGGTAAACAGATCACTGACTTTCCCACTGATATCCATCGTCTGGCTGAATGCAAACCAATTTATGAAGAGCATGCTGGGTGGAGCGAAGATACGACTAAAATCAAAGAGTACAACGATCTGCCGGAAAACGCTAAAAAATATCTAGCTCGCTTATCTGAACTAGCTGGAGTCAAGATTTCCTTGATCTCGGTTGGGGCAGAGCGGGGGCAGATAATAGAAGTTTGAAACGAGACTATTGACCATTGACAATGGAGCATGTCCGTAGAACTTACTAATCTTTTATACAATTTTAAGATTGTGTGAAATTTTGCTTTCATTTTAACGATATATATAATAATGTGAGGAGATCACATTATGCGTATAAGCAGATATCTTAGTTCAAGAGAACCAGCGGGTAGCTGTCATCTTTATCCCAAACCCAGCCTTTATTTGCCGTTGGCCAAAGCACCTCTATTCCCCGACCTAAGAAAATTGAGTATTTGCTTAGGCTTTTTGCGGTAGCTAGGCAAGCGATGTGTGTTCATGGTTCTGGCCAATCGGTTTTTGATTGGTTGCGTCAAGCGAAACCAATACCTGTGGGCAAATATATGTTTCCCGGAGGCAGCCAGATGTCTGCTGATGTTTTTAGCTTATTAAAGGTTTTGATAAGCGATAGGGCCCAGGTTGAAGCGATTTTAAATCAACAAACTGAATTCTTAATTATGTAGCGCCAAAGTAGTAATGTTACATTTAGCCAAAGTAGAAATGTTACACTCCAACCAAAGGAGTGTGCATAAAAATGGTCAAAG
>PEYM01000093.1 GCA_002774365.1 Candidatus Saganbacteria bacterium CG08_land_8_20_14_0_20_45_16
TTATAGTCGGGAAAGCTCGCTTTAAACCAAAATTTTCTGGGTTGACCACTTTATAATCAAAGCTCTTTCTAGATAAGCAATATTTATCCCAATCAGAAAACCTCCTACCTGCTAGCAGCTTGACTAAACTGGCCGGGATATTAACCTGAAAACAAACCGGCTGGTGAAAGAATACACAAACTTGCTTAATTAGTTCCTGAGCCGAGATCAACTCATTGCCCAGCACAAACTCTTGCTCCTTGACCTCGCTCTTTAGCAAATGATCAACAATAGCCGCAATATCAGCCGCGTGAATAAAGTGAAAACTAACCTCAAAGCTAAAGAAACGCAGGAGCCAAAGCCATTTCTTAAGGCTAATTATCCCTTGCAGCGCATGGGAATAGGGGTGCGCCTTGTCCCCACCCAAAACCCAGGTCGGATAAAGGGTGATAATTTTGTCAGAAACAGCCAGCTTAGATAATTCCTGATGGCACATATATTTGCCTTTAATATAAGAGGTCCCAATTTCACCCATAATTGATTGGACCTGATTGTCATTACCCAAAAGGCTCGCCGTGGAAAAATAGATGATTTTTTTGACCCTCTGAGGATCAAGAAGCTTAAAGAGATCAAGCGTGTATTCATAATTAGCTTCAGTCTCCCCCCACCCGGCGGCCAAGTGGACAACACAATCCATCTGCCTCAATAGATCAGCTTGCTTTTCAAGGTCCCGCATTTCCCCCTTGATAACCTTAACATTGCTAAAAGCGCTTAAATCCCTCATCATCCGAGCCGGGTCGCGCACCAAAAGATAAAGCTCATAATCAGGGTTTTTGACTAATAGATCAAAGATATAGTGGCCAACGCAGCCGGTAATGCCGGTGATAAAAATTTTGGTCATAATAAATCCTTGACCATCTTAGCGATTGCTGGGGCCGCGGTCAAGCCAGGGGACTCAATCCCAATTAAATTAATAAAACCAGGATAACCCTTGTCTTTTTCTTCGCAGACGACAAAATCCGCGACTGGATCATTGGGGCCTTGGAGCTTTGGCCTGATCCCAGAAGTATCTGGAGATAAATCATTGAGCTCAATAAAGGGGAGCAATTTTTTAGCTGCTTGATAAAACTGCGCTGCTTTGGCCGGGTCAATATCATAACCCATCTCATCTCTTGAGATGTAAGTTGTATCTGGGCCAAGACGAAGTTCCCCCTGCAAATTTAGAGTCGCGTGAACACCTAAGCCAACATTTTGCTCATGCGGAATTGGATAGACCAGCCGCTCAATTAACTTACCCTTCCCCCCGCTTACACTAAAATAATCACCCTTGCAAAGTTTAAGTTCATAGGCATCAATCCCCACCAACCGCACAATTTGATCTGATTCAAGCCCCGCGCAATTAATTACTACTTCTGAAACAAAAGAGAAATCCTCCCCTCCCTCATCACCTACCAGCAATTCATACCCACCTGAGATTTTTTTTATTGCTTTGACGTTTGAGCCATAAGAGATCTCGGCCCCGCCAAATTTAGCTTTGTCAGCCAAGTATTTCATCAAGGAGTGGACATCTATAATCCCAGTGTTGGGCGAAAAAAGGGCAGCGATCCCAGCAACATTTGGTTCCAGCTCTTTTAGTTCGTCACGGGTTATTAGTTTTAAACCAGGAACCCCATTATCATCCCCTTTCAAAGAAAGAGCTTCAAGTTGAGCTAGCTCTGCCTTATTGCTGGCTACAATAACCTTTGTTATCCTGCGATAAGGAATTTTGTTCGCCTCACAAATCTCATAGAGGAGCCGGTTCCCCTCAACACACAGCTTTGCCTTTAAAGAACCCTTGGGGTAATAAATCCCAGCGTGGATAACTTCGCTGTTGCGGCTAGAGGTCTCCTGCCCAAAAGCACTGTGGCGTTCTAGTAAAAAAATGCTCTTTTTGCACTCAGCCAAAGTTGTGGCCACTGCCAAGCCCACAACACCGGCACCGATAATCGTGATATCAACCTTCTCCATATTACTAAGAATATCAAGAATTCTGAGGAAATCAAGGGAGATTGATAATTACGTTGGTAAAATTAGGAAGTAATAGCAAGAATATTCTGCGCAGCAATCATGCCTCGACAAAATGCGTGCTTAACAGCTACCCAAAAGTGCTGTTCTGCCCAGCCTTCATCACAAAAGGCCTCGAAAACTTCTCCAACTCCCACCGCCTCAGCCATGCTCAGATCCTATAATATTTGTCTACTGCCCCACCTAATCATTTGTCTGATCCTGTAAGATTTGATCAATGATAGATCTGGGACAAGCTAATCAATCAATCCTTTACCTGCCTGGGAAACGGCGGCCCTGTTGCCTTTTCTCCGAATAGACGTTTTTGGGTTCCTTTAAACAAACGTTCTACCGCTACTCTTACCCATTTTACGCTTTCCATTTACAACACTCCTTCTTAGGCTGGCCAAGTTAATTCCACAAGTCAGATTGCCTAGAAGCCAGTCGTTCATATCTTTTATCGTATTGGCAACTTGCGCCTAACCAGGGCACGAATGTCCCCGACTGCTTTCCACCACAAATCCGCGCTTGCTCCTCATGCTCATTAATCTAGTTTATTGCCCTAGCCGCGTTCCAGTGTTAACCTAACATATTATTTATCGTGTTAATAAGGGAAAAATTTGTGAAAAAGTAGCAAAAAAAGACTCAGTTCACTTATAATCCTGCAACGCAGCAACGGTAAAACCTTTTTCTTTGACCGCGGCCAAGCCATTAACAGTGGCCTTGGCACCAGACATGGTGGTAATCAGTGGAATATTGTTCATAATAGCCGAGGAGCGGATCTTGGCCTCATCAACCTTGGTTTGCTTGCCGCCAGGAGTATTAATTAAAAGTTTAACTTCATTATTTTTAACCAGGTCCAAAACATTGGGCCGGCCTTCAGCTACTTTGGCTACTACTGCAACTGCCAAACCATTCTTTTTCAGCACTTCAGCTGTCCCAGAGGTCGCCACAATTTCATAACCAATTTCCACCAACCCTTTAGCAATAGCCGCAATCTTGCGCTTGTCCTTGTCATTGACCGAGATAAAAATCTTGCCCGCAAGCAACAGCTTTTGCCCTGCGGCAATCTCGGCCTTCATGTAAGCCACCCCCAGGTCGTAATCAATCCCCATCACCTCCCCAGTTGACTTCATCTCTGGTCCTAGCACTGGATCAACCCCTGGAAAACGATTAAAGGGAAAGACGGCTTCCTTAACTGAAAAATGTTTTGGGATAATCTCTTTTTCAATCCCCAGCTCTTTTAAAGTTTTGCCGATCATAACCTTGGTCGCAATCTTGGCCCAAGGAATGCCCGTGGCTTTGCTGACATAAGGAACAGTGCGCGAAGCTCGCGGGTTAACTTCAAGAATATAAAGCTGGGTCCCTTTGACCGCGTACTGGATATTCATTAGGCCAACAACTTTGAGCTCTTTGGCTAGGGCATGGGTTGCCGAGCGAATCTCGTCCAGCATTGATTTTGAGAGCGAAAAAGATGGGATTGAGCAAGCCGAATCGCCAGAGTGAATGCCTGCTTCTTCAATATGCTCCATAATCCCGCAGATAACCGAAGTTTTGCCATCAGAAACACAATCAACATCAACTTCGATTGCTTCTTCCAGGAACTTATCGATCAAGATCGGCCGCTCAGGTGAAGCAATCACTGCCTGGGTCATATATTCCTCAAGCTCACCCTCGTCATAAACAATTCTCATGGCCCGACCGCCAAGAACGTATGACGGTCGCACCACGACCGGATAAGTAATCCGCTGGGCAATCTCTTTGGCTTCGTCAAAGGAAACTGCAGTATCATTATCCGGCTGGGTAAGATTTAACTTTTTTAGCAGTTTTTGAAAAAGCTTGCGGTCCTCTGCCCTATCAATCTGCTCTGGCGAGGTGCCGATAATCTTAACCCCAGCTTTTTCCAGGCCAAGGGCAATGTTAAGCGGCGTCTGCCCGCCAAACTGCACAATCACCCCATCAGGATTTTCCTTATCAACAATATTTAAAACATCTTCTACTGTCACCGGCTCAAAATATAAGCGGTCAGAAGTATCATAGTCAGTTGAGACTGTTTCAGGATTTGAATTGACCATAATCGCCTCATAACCTTCTTCTTTCAGGGCAAACGAGGCATGACAACAGCAATAATCAAACTCAATCCCCTGGCCGATCCGATTAGGCCCGCCCCCCAAAATCATAACTTTCTTTTTATCAGACGAACGAACTTCACATTCTGTTTCATAGGTTGAGTAATAGTACGGTGTATAAGCTTCAAACTCCGCAGCGCAAGTATCAACCAACTTGTAGACTGCAGTAACACCTAAATCTTTACGGATCTTTCTAATTTCTTCTTCGGTCTTTCCTGTTTGTACCGCTATCTGCTTATCAGAAAAACCAAATTGCTTGGCCCGATAAAGCTTATCAGCTGATTTGAGGAAATTCTCTTTTTTGAGCTCTTTCTCCTCCTCAACAATTTGCCGCATATTTTCTAGGAACCACTTATCAATCTTAGTAATATTATAAAGCTCATCAATCGACATCCCTGAAGCTAAAGCGTAGCGTAGATAAAACGCTCGTTTTGCGTTAGGGATACTTAATCTAGTCTGGAGCAGGTCTGGGTCGTACTGGTCTTTGCCGTCGCCGCCAAAACCAAAGCGGCCAATCTCCAGCGAACGCAGCCCTTTTTGCAAAGCCTCCTTAAAAGTGCGGCCAATCGCCATGGTCTCGCCAACTGATTTCATTGAGGTTCCAATCTTTTTTTCCGCGTCTGGAAATTTTTCAAAAGTAAAACGAGGAATTTTGATAACACAATAGTCAATGGTCGGCTCAAACGAAGCCGGCGTCTCTTTGGTAATGTCATTGGAAATCTCATCCAGTGTGTAGCCGACTGAAAGCTTGGCCGCAAATTTAGCGATGGGAAAGCCAGTGGCTTTTGAGGCCAAAGCAGATGAGCGGGAAACGCGCGGGTTCATCTCAATAATAACCATTCGCCCAGTATCTGGATGAACAGCAAACTGGACATTAGAACCGCCAGTCTCAACTCCAATGGCTCGGATACAGGCAATTGACTGGTCGCGCATCTTTTGGTATTCCCGGTCAGTTAAGGTCTGCGCTGGCGCCACGGTTATTGAATCACCAGTGTGGATCCCCATGGGGTCAACATTTTCAATGGAACAAATAATAACAACATTATCTTTCTTATCGCGCATCACCTCAAGTTCAAACTCTTTCCAACCCGTTAAATTCTCCTCAATTAAAACTTCCGTAGTCGGGGAAAGATCAAGCCCATTTTTAACCACGGCTTCAAATTCTTCGCGGTTATAGGCTACGCCAGAGCCTGTCCCTGCCAAGGTAAAGCTGGGACGAATGATCACCGGCAAGCCGATCTCAGCTAAAACTTTCCAGGCATCTTCTATGCTCCTGGCATAATTGGAGCGCGGCAGGTCAAGCCCAGCCTCTTGCATGGCTTTTTTAAAAAGGTCGCGTTCTTCAGCTTTTTTAATTGCCTTAATGTCAGCGCCAATCACTTCTACGCCAAACTTTTTCAAAACTCCCATTTCCGCTACAACCACAGCAATATTTAAAGCGGTCTGGCCACCAAGGGTTGGCAGGAGCGCGTCTGGCCGCTCTTTTTCAATAATTTTGGCGACTATTTCTGGGGTGACCGGCTCAATATAGGTGCGGTCAGCCATTTCAGGATCAGTCATGATGGTCGCTGGATTTGAGTTGACTAAAACAACTTCATAACCTTCTTCACGCAAGGCTTTACAAGCTTGCGAGCCAGAATAATCAAACTCACAAGCCTGGCCAATCACAATCGGCCCAGCGCCGATAATCAGTATTTTATTTATATCAGTTCTTTTTGGCATCTTTCTCCATCATCTCTACAAAGCGTTGGAACAAATAGTTCGCATCATGCGGGCCTGGGCCAGCCTCTGGATGATACTGAACAGAAAAGATCGGCAGTTTCTTATGCCGCATCCCTTCGGCAGTCTTGTCGTTTAAATTAATGTGGGTCAGCTCAACCACATTCCCTGGGATTGACTCGATATCAACAGCAAAGCAGTGATTTTGCGCCGTGATCTCAACCTTCTTGGTTTTCAAATCCATCACCGGTTGGTTGCCGCCATGATGGCCAAATTTAAGCTTGTAAGTTTTTCCGCCCAGCGCCAACCCAATCAATTGGTGACCCAAACAAATGCCAAAGATTGGTTTTTTACCAATTAGCTGTTTAATATTCTCAATCGCGTAAGTCACAGCCGCAGGGTCTGCCGGACCGTTTGACAGGAAAATCCCATCTGGTTTTAGGGCTAAAACTTCTTCTGCTGCCATTTTTGCCGGCACAACTGTTATTTTGCAGCCAACAGCTTGCAAGTTACGCAAAATATTAAACTTGATCCCGTAATCATACGCCACTACATGATATTTTGGGTGCTGGTGGCTGGGTGCTTGGGACATTTGCGCGTAGCGCGTTTCATTCCAAACATACGACTTCTTGCAAGTCACCTCTTTAACTAAATCAATGCCCTCAACCCCTGGACATTCTTTGGCTTTCTTGGTTAGGCTTTCCACATTAAAATCAACAGTCGAGATCACAGCCTTGAGCGAGCCGTGGATACGCAGACGCCGGGTCAGCATCCGGGTATCAATCCCCTCAAGGCCGATAATATTGTGTTTTTTCAAGTAATCACTAAGATTGGAATTTGAGCGGAAATTTGAGGCAATCTTTGAGCTTTCCAGCACCACAAAGGCTTCAACCTGGGGCATTTTTGACTCAACATCTTCGTCATTAACCCCGTAGTTCCCAATCAGCGGATAAGTCATCGTAACGATTTGGCCTTTGTATGATGGGTCAGTTAAGATTTCCTGGTAGCCAGTGAGTGAGGTATTAAAAACAACTTCGCCGCTCTTTTCGCCTTCCACGCCAAAAGAGAAACCTGGGAAAATTGTGCCATCCTCAAGAACTAAAATTGCTTTCTTCATGTAGGACTACCTTATCAATTATAACGGAATTTAGAAACAGGGGCAAGGCAAGAGTTGAAATCGGAATTCCCTTTATGCTAAACTAAAATATGCTTTCAAAAAGAATTTTACTTGTCCTAATTCTTATTGCTCTAAGCACTACCACCTATGCCATGGGAGGGGAACCAAAGATGCCAGATACTTTATACGCGGTTTTTGCAACAAATAAGGGAGAGATCACCTGCCTGCTCTATCCAAAATCAGCGCCAATGACTGTGAAGAATTTTGTTATGCTAGCAAAAGGAGAAACAGAGTGGACTGATCCCAACAGCAACGAAATAGTTAAACGACCGCTTTATAGCGGCACCATCTTCCACCGGGTAATTCCTAACTTTATGATCCAAGGCGGGGATCCCTTGGGCAATGGCACCGGCGGGCCAGGCTACAAGTTCAAAAATGAGATCGACAAGACACTTGATTTTTCCAATCCCGGAATGCTCGCCATGGCCAATGCCGGACCTAACACTAATGGCTCGCAGTTTTTTATTACTGTCGCTCCTACCCCATGGCTTAAGGGCAAACACACAATCTTTGGTCGAGTGGTTAAAGGCCAAGACATTGTTGACCTGATCTCGCAAGTTAAACAAGGTCATCACGATATGCCACTTGAGCCGGTGGTGCTGGAGAAAGTCACGATTAAAGAAGAGTTATAATCCTCTATGATAATCATCATCGGCGGCGGGATTGTTGGAACAGCCATTGCTTACTATCTCTCCGAAGCCGGCTTAAAAGATATTACCCTCATCGAAAAAGAAAAATTCCTTGGCACCCAAGTTACGCAATACTGTTCAGGAGGCGTGCGGCACCAATTTACCACCCCGATTAACTGCCAATTTTCCATTGAGTCAATGAAAACCATTAGGGAACTAGCTGACCAAATTGATTACAAAAAATACGGCTATCTCATTTTAGACATGAAGGAAGGGATCACCGAGCCGCGAGTTAAAATGCAAAACGAACTTAGCATTGCCTCGGAAATCTTAACACCAGCTCAAATCAAAAAACGCTTTCCTTTTATTAATGTAGAAGGGGTTGTCTCGGGTAGTTTTTATAAGGAAGACGGAATCGCGGACCCGGCGGCGCTACTCGAGTTCTATGAAAAGGGAGCGAGGAAAAACGGGGTCAAGTTTCAAATGCAGACGAAAATTAAGAGCTTGAAAGATTTAAAGGCTGACTGGGTAATTCTTGCCGCTGGAATTCAGTCAAAAGAACTGGGAAAAACTATTGGCTTGGATATTCCTATCGTAGATAGAAGAAAGTACGTCTTCCAAATTGAAGGGTTTGATTATGATTTTCCGCTGGTCATGGAGGTCCCAACTGGCTGGTATATTAAGAAAGAGGGCAATGACGCCTTAGTCGGTATGTCCGGTAAAATAGAATCAAAGGCTTTTGAAAAGCAGGAAGAAAGCCTGGAAGAAACGATTGAGGCCAGTATTCACCGCGTGCCAGAAGTTGAACAAAAAGGGCTTAAAAAGATCTTAAGCAGTATGAGCGATGAGACACCGGATAAACACGCGATTATTGACTCCCCCCTCCCAGGTTTGATCATTGCCACCGGCTTTTCCGGTCATGGCTTTATGCACTCCCCTGCTACCGGTAAAATTGTCGCAGCTCTGGTCAAGGGTAAAAAGCCGATTATTGATGTGTCAGAACTTAAATTAAAGCGGGAGCAGATTAAGGAGACTATTGCGATTTAGCTTTCGGACTAATTTCTTCTAAATAAGAAAAATCAGCTTTCATCCCTGGATTGGCAAAATCACCACCAGCTGCTAATATTTCGCTATTGTATCTAGTGGAATTTGCAACAATAATCCCCTCAAATTCATTATCCCTCAATTGTTTTGTTAAATGTCTTCCCGCTGCTTCATCCCCACACATTTCTCCATCCATAACAATTAGATCATACTCGTTTTCCCTAACCAATTTTAACACCTGCTCCGCAATGTTTTTTGTTGGATCAACACAATCAATGACAACCCCTCGTTCTGCCCACAGCCTCTTGGCAAACAGTTTCACTTGTGCTATTAACCCATCATAATCATCAACAAACAATATCCTTCGCACAACTGGACCCTTCTTACAATAATCTGATTTCACTCGCCAGGTTGGCTGGCTTGGCGAAGTTTTCGTCTCAAAAGTCCTAACATATAGATAATGCGAAGGTTGGTGAAGTCGAGGACCTACTAAATACCTAAATTCCATCATTTACATCCTTTTGCTATTGATCAATAGGCAGCTCTCATAGAGCGAACTCCGATAAACTCCTAATCTGCTAGGAGTCGGAACCTGAGGCTGAAAGCCTCGATTCCTTTTCTCGTCGAAAGAACATACGGTTTTGGAACCGAGAATTTCATTCTCAGGTTCCAAAACATGATTTTTCAAAGTTCTCCTGGATAATTATCGTGGATTTTCATCGCAAATTTCACTTTTCCCCAGATCTGTATTATAATATAAATGATGCCTAAGCAAGTTAAATGCCAGATCATTGACCACCAACAGCTTGGCCCTCTTTATTTCAGACTCACCCTTGCTTCAGAATATATTTCAACTACAGCTAAACCAGGCCAATTTGTAAATGTCAGGGTATCTGATGGTTTTGACCCGTTGCTTAGACGGCCACTATCAATCCATCGAGTAAACAGGACAGAAAAAACCTTTCAATTACTATACGAAGTCGTTGGCACCGGAACCGATTTGCTCTCCCAAAAACGCAAAGGGGAAGAGCTGGATATTTTGGGCCCCTTGGGCAATAGCTTTGATCTGTCACAAGTCAAAGACTCGGCAATTTTAGTCGGCGGCGGGATGGGAGTAGCCCCTCTCCTATTTCTAGCAGAGGAACTTAAAGGGAAAAACCTGCAAATCCTTATCGGCGCTAGCAGCAATAATTGCCTGGTTTGCCTCGATGATTTTAAACAAATAACCGACAAAGTCCAAATTAGTACAGACGATGGTAGCTGCGACAAGAAGTGTTTTGTTCCAGAGCTGCTAAAACCCCTCACAGCTCATAGCTCACAACCCATACCTACCTTTGCTTGTGGTCCAAAGGGAATGCTAAAGGTTATCTCAAAAATTACAACAGCCCAAGTCTCCATGGAAGCCAGGATGGCTTGCGGGATTGGAACGTGTCTAGGCTGCGTTATCAAAACTAAATCAGGCTACAAAAAGGTTTGCAAAGACGGCCCGGTTTTTGATTCAAAGGAGATAGAATGGCAAATTTAGAAACTGAAATCGCTGGCATAAAAATGAAAAACCCGATTATGGTAGCCTCAGGGACCTTTGGTTATGGTCAGGAGCCTGCTGAATTAATTGACTTAAACCAACTGGGCGCAATCATCACCAAGACCATCACCCTGAAACCCAGAGAAGGCAATCCTCCCCCAAGAATAGTGGAAACCGCTTCTGGTATGCTTAACGCAATTGGCTTACAAAATAATGGGGTCCATGATTTTATCAAAAACAGTTTCCCTTTCTTAGCTAAATTTGACACACCGGTAATTGCTAATATTGCCGGTGAAAGCGCCAGCGAATACGCAGAAATGGCTAAAATTTTAAGCCGAGAAAAAACCGTTAAAGGTATTGAGATCAACATCTCCTGCCCCAATGTTAAAAAAGGCGGGGTGCAGTTTGGCATTGACCCTCAATTAACAGCAGAAGTTGTAAAAGCAGTAAGGCAAGCAACTAAGCTGCCACTTATCACCAAGCTAACCCCCAATGTTACTGATATAACTGTAATTGCTAAAGCAGCAGAAAAAGCCGGCAGTGACGCAATCTCGCTTATTAACACATTGATGGGGATGAAAATAGATATAAAAAATAGAAAATCTAAATTAGGAACTGCAACCGGCGGCCTTTCTGGCCCGGCAATTAAGCCTATTGCCTTAAGAATGGTCTGGCAAACGGCTCAAGTAATTAAAATACCAATTATTGGGATCGGCGGGATTATGACAGCAGAGGATGCAATTGAGTTCTTAATTGCCGGAGCATCGACCATTCAAGTCGGCACAGCGAATTTTGTGAACAATGAAACCCCACTAAAAATTATCCAGGGGATTGGCCACTATTTAGAAGAGCACAAAATCAGCCTCAAAAAAATTATCAGCTCTTTTGCTTAAATAGAGCCACTTGCTCTTCCAAGCGATCGGCCGCAGCCTTGACAAATTCTTGAAAGATCGGGTGAGGCCTGGTTGGCCTTGACTTAAATTCTGGGTGATACTGGGTCGCTAAAAAGAACGGGTGATCCGCTAGCTCGATCACCTCAACCAAATCAGCGTCCGGATAGATCCCGGAAAAAACCAAGCCGCCTTCCCCTAACTGCTTCCTATATTCATTATTGAGTTCATATCGATGGCGGTGGCGCTCGTGAATAATTTCTCTGCCACCATAAATCTTAAACAGCTTGGTTCCCTTTTTGATCCGGCAAGGATAAGCCCCCAACCGCATGGTCCCACCCTTTTCAGTCAAGCCCCGTTGTTCAGGAATAAAATCAATCACTGGATATTTTGTTTCTGGATCAAATTCCGAAGAATTAGCTCCTTTCATTTTGCAGACATTGCGAGCAAACTCGATCACCGCGCATTGCATGCCCAAACATAAGCCCAAGAAAGGTAAGCGATTTTCACGGGCATAACGGATTGCCTTGATCTTGCCCTCAATGCCCCTGGCGCCAAAACCACCCGGCACCACAATCCCATGCACATCACGAAAGATCGGCTCCAGATCTTCCTCTTCTTCCAGTTTGTCCGCATTGACCCACTTTAAACCAACCTCCAGGCGGTTGGGAACACCACCATGCTTTAATGATTCCACAATACTAATGTATGAATCCTCTAGCTCGGTATATTTGCCGACAATCGCAATCGTGACCTTCTTTTCTAGGTCCTGCATTTCTTCGATCAATTTGTGCCAGTCAGACAAGTCACCCTTTTTGACCGGTAAATCCAGGTACTTAAGCACAATATCATCTAAGCCTTCTTTTTCTAAAGCCAGGGGAACAGCATAAAGCAGCGGCACGTCAGCCAAGCCAATCACGGCTTCTTTTGACACGTCACAAAAAAGCGAGATTTTTTCTTTGAGCTCATTGGCCAAGGGCTCGACCGAGCGGCAAATAATTATTTCTGGCTGCAGCCCAATTTCCCGCAATTTCATCACACTATGCTGAGTTGGTTTGGTCTTAAATTCATGAGTGGTATTAAGATAAGGGATCAGGGTAACATGAATATTAATGCAATTGTCCCGGCCTTCCTCTTTTTTAAACTGCCGGATTGCTTCTAGAAAAGGCAAGCCCTCAATATCACCAACCGTGCCGCCAATCTCACAAATAACCACGTCAAATTTCTTGTCCTTGGTCACTGCCCGAATACGATTTTTGATCTCATTAGTAATATGTGGTACTACTTGGACTGTCCCACCTAAGTAATCACCGCGTCGCTCCCTCGCAATCACATCCCAATAGACCATGCCAGTAGTCACATTGCTGGCCTTGCCTAAATTAACATCAATAAAACGCTCATAATGGCCCAGGTCCAGGTCAGTCTCAGCCCCGTCCTCAGTCACAAAAACCTCGCCATGCTGATAAGGGTTCATAGTGCCTGGATCAACATTGATATAAGGGTCTAATTTTTGGATCGAGACCTTGATGCCCCTAGACTTCAACAATCTGCCCAGCGACGCAGCTGTAATCCCTTTGCCCAGCGAACTCACTACCCCACCTGTAATAAAAACATATTTAGTCATAATTACTCCTCATTTTATCGCTGGCCATTTTTCAACCGCCAACTTCTTTTTCCTCAACAGGATTGTTTTTTATTTTTGCGATCTTAACCCGAGTGATCCGCCGCTTATGCACCCGTTCAACACTAATCAAAAGACCACTCTGGTGGATAATATTCCCAACCGAGGGCGATTTGCCCAAATGGCCAAAAACAAAACCACCAATAGTATCATAATCTTTTTCAGGCAAAGCCAGCCCAGCCCGATCATTAAGATCATTGAGTGATAAGCGGCCATCAACCATAAAGGTGTCACCATCAAGCTGCTCGATCATTTTCTCGTCCCGTTCAAACTCATCGTGGATCTCGCCCACAATTTCCTCGATCAGATCTTCCAGGGTAACTAGCCCTGAAGTCATGCCATACTCATCAACAATAATCGCTAAATGCGTCCTGGCGCCTTGCATTTCGTGAAGCAGTTCAGCCACTTTTTTGGTCTCAGGAATAAAGATCGCTGGCCGCAATAGATATTTTAAGTTGCTCGGTTCAGCAGAACGCAGTAGGTCCTTAGCGTAAACTACCCCTAAAATATTGTCTAAGTTTTTTTCAAAGATCGGCACCCGCGAATGGCCGCTGTCAACCACAATCTGTCTTAGCTCAGCCAAAGATTTTATGGCCTCGCAAGCAGAGATATCAGGTTTCGGGGTCATAACCTCGCGCACAATTGTTTCGCCAAACTCAAAGATCGAGGTGATCATTTCGCGTTCTCCCTCTTCAATCACACCTTCTTTTTCTCCGGCTGCCAAGATCAAACGGATTTCCTCTTCAGTAATAAATGGCCCACTGGCCGGCGCCTTGCCACCAAAAAATAAAATAAACGGCCGGCTAATAAAGCCAATCAAATAAGCGATCGGCTTAAAAACAGTGTTTAAGAAAGCAATCACTGGCGCCACAAACAAAGAGATCGGCTCTGCTTTGCGGATCGCGATAGTTTTTGGAGTGATCTCCCCAAAAGTTAAAATTAAAAAAGTCATCAAGGCGGTTGCCACTGCCACAGCCACCCCTGGATGAATATATTTATTTTCAGCAAAGTACCTTAAGATCATTGAGGTCGCCAAGGCTGAGGCCGCAATGTTGACCAAATTATTACCGATCAATATTGTTGAGAGAAAATCAGCCGGATTTTCTTTAATACTCTTAAGCAATTTCGCTCCCCCAACTTGGTGCTCGACCATTCGATTTATTTTGATCCGAGACAAACTTGTTAGGGCTGTTTCAGCTGCCGAGAAAAAAGCCGAAAGGGCAAATAAGCCAATCAAAAAAATTATCGCCGCCATAAGACCCCCCCCTTATAATTTTGGCACAAACATGATAATCCCAACAAGCAACGCCCCAACTGCCGCTAATAAGACCGCGGCCGCCGCCACATTCTTGGCCAAGGCCGCCTCACGCCTTTTTTCAGGCGAGAGAATATTAACCAATTCCTCCAGGCTAGTATTGATCAGCTCAATCACCACCACACCAAAGATCACGATAAGTAATATAGCCAGCTCAAGGAAAGAAAAGTTTAGCCAAACTGCTAAAGCCAACACCCCTAACCCGGCCATTAAATGGAGCCACAAGTTTCGCTGGGTCCGCCAAGCGTACTCAGCACCTAAACCAGCGTATTTAAAGCTTTTGATAAGTTTTTTCGGCATCTCTCATCCTTGGTCCATGTCGGTAGCCGCACAAGTGCAAAGCCCCATGGACAACTAATCTTGTCATTTCAGCTTTATAACCGACGCCAAAAAGCAAAGCGTTCCTTTTAGCAGTCTCTGTAGAGATCGCAATGTCCCCAACTATCCCATCCTCGCCCATGGGAAAAGCCAAGACATCAGTTGGCTTGTCCTTGCCTCGAAACTCTTTGTTTAAACGCTGTATCTCCTGATCACCAACCAACACCAAGTTAATTATACCGGTTACTTTTTCTTTTCTCAAAATATTCTTGATCAAATGCTTAAACAATTCTGATCTGCGCCCCTAAAGCCTTTAACTTGGCCTCTAAGTTTTCATAGCCCCGTTCAATATGATGATCACGATCTTCAATAATGGTCTCCCCTTTTGCCACCAAGCCAGCACACACCAAGGCTGCCCCGGCCCGCAAGTCTGAAACCTTGACCGGAGCGCCTGAGAGCTCAGCCACCCCAGAAATAATTGCGCTCTGGCCTTCTAATTTAATGTCTGCCCCCATCCGCTTAAACTCATTGATGTGCATAAAGCGGTTCTCAAAAACCGTCTCAGTTATTACCGAAGTTCCTTTAGCCAAGGTAAGTAAAAGCGCCATTTGTGGCTGCATATCAGTGGGAAACCCAGGGTATGGCAAGGTTTTCACGTCCGCGGCTTTTAAGCCATTGGCCACTGAAACATGGATCTTTTTGTCTTGGATCTTAATCCCTACCCCAATCTCCTGCAATTTTCTTAAAGTCGACTCCAGATGCTCAGGCACAACAGCCTCAATTATCCCCTCCCCACCAGTCACAGCTAGGGCAACAACATAAGTGCCAGCCTCGATCCGGTCAGGAATGACCGAATACTCAATAGCAGACAACCGGCCAACACCAGTAATCTTGATCTCTTCAGTGCCTGCCCCAACTATTTTCGCCCCAGCCTTATTAAGAAAATTTGCTAGGTCAACAATTTCCGGCTCGCGCGCTGCGTTTTCAATGATCGTTTCCCCTTCTGCCAAGGTAGCGGCCATCATCACGGCCTCGGTCGCTCCCACTGAAGGAAAATCAAGATAAAATTTAGCCCCAACTAATTTCTCAGCTTTGACAATAACAAAGCCATGCTCGATCCTAACTTTTGCCCCCAAAGCTTCCAAACCTTTAATATGCAAATCAACTGGTCTTGACCCAATCGCGCAGCCCCCTGGCAAAGGCACCTTGGCTAAGCCTTTTCTAGCCAGGATCGGGCCAATAATAAAAAAAGAAGCCCGCATCTTGGTTACTAATTCATACGGCGCAACATGTTTAACGTCATCATTCCAAATTTCCACGGTGTTGGGCTGACAAGCTGAGTATTCAGCCCTGATCCCCAAAGCGCGCAAGACCCGAATAATTGTTTTGATGTCTAATAAATTTGGCACATTGCGGATCGTTGTTTTGCCTGAGATCAGGATTGTCGCCGCTAAAATTGCCAGGGCCGCATTTTTTGCCCCGGAAATTTTGACAGTGCCATGTAATGGGCCATTGCCATTAATATAAATTTTTCTCAATTTACCTTAAACTCCTCTGGCCTTGACTGTAAAAATTTAAAGAAGTAACGAATTGCCTGAACAATCCGAGGACTTGCTTTGCCATCACCATATGGATTAGTTGCTTTAGACATTTTATCATAGGCGCGCTTATCTGTTAGGAGTTTTTTCGCTTCTTTCATAATTAGGTCGTAATCAGTACCAACTAATTTAACTGTGCCAAAATCTACTGCGTCCGGCCGCTCGGTCTTTTCGCGCAAGATCAAGACTGGTTTGCCCAGCGAGGGCGCCTCTTCCTGCACCCCACCAGAGTCGCTCAATATAAGATAGGAAGCCTTCATCAAATGAACAAAAGGCTCGTAATCCAACGGTGGAACCAAATGTATGTTTGGCCGGCCAGCTAACATCTTTTCAATTGGTTTTTTAACATTTGGGTTTTGATGGACTGGTAAAATTATTTCAACCTCAGCACTAAACTCTTCGCTTAATTTCACCAGCGCGCGCAAAGTATTTTGCAGCGGCTCGCCAAAACTTTCACGGCGGTGGGTGGTCACCAAAATTAGTTTCTTCTTTGGGTCAGTTTTAATCTTAAGCTTGTAATCGCGACTGGAAACACAGAGCAAGGCGTCAATCACCGTGTTACCAGTCAAGAAGATGCTTTCATCAGGAACATGCTCTCTTCTTAAGTTAGCCACCGAGGTTTTAGTCGGCGCAAAGTGCAGGTCTGCAAGTGGCGTAGTTAGTCTGCGGTTCATTTCCTCTGGGAACGGTTGCCACTTGTCAAAAGTTCTCAGGCCAGCTTCCACATGCCCAAGTGGTATCTTGTTAAAATAAGCAATTAAACCAGCGGCAAAAACAGTAGCAGTATCACCCTGGACTAAAATTAGGTCTGGCGCTTTTTTCTTTACTACCTTTTCCAACCCTTCCAAAGACTTGGTGATGATTTGGGTGATGCTCTGGTTAGGCTCCATTATCTTAAGGTCATGGTCAGCTTTTAAGCCAAAGACTTTCATCACCTGGTCAAGCATCTGGCGATGTTGTCCGGTGAGAACTATAATTGGCTCAAACTCTTGGCTAAATTTTTGCATCTCAAGTATGACAGGGGCCATCTTGATGGCTTCGGGACGGGTGCCGAAAACAAACATTACTTTTTTCATTTCTGTAGCGCCATAACTAAAGCGATAAAACTCAAGATAAAACAAGCAGTATATATAGCTAACACAGCCTCCCTTTGATTAAATCCTGCCCGAAGTAGCAGGTGATGAATATGTTTGTTATCAGCTTGAAAAGGGTGTTTGCCATTCCTTAACCGCCGGCCAATCGCCCAAAGTGTATCAAAGATCGGCACACCAAGGATCAAGATCGGCACAATCATCGCTACTACTAATGTAGTCTTTAACACCCCAATAGTTGCGGCTGTGGCCAAGACAAAGCCAAGCAAAAGCGAGCCGGAATCACCCAAAAATATTTTAGCTGGAGAAAAGTTATATCGCAAAAAGGCAAGCGAAGACGCGGCCAGGGCTAATAATAATATCGCAGCGCCGATTTGATGGGTCCGTAAAGCAACAAAAAACAGAGTACTTGATGAGATAACAGTCACTCCTGTGGCTAAGCCGTCCAAACCATCAATAAGGTTAATGGCATTGGTAACGCCAACAATCCAGATCAGGGTAAGCGGGATGGCAAAACCCCCAATCACAATAATCCCATTAAAAGGATTGCTAAAGAAATTTATCTCAACACCAAAGTAGATCACCATCAAAGTGGCAATAATTTGAAAGATAAGTTTAGTCGTCGCTCGCAGGCCCCGGATATCATCAACCATGCCAACTATCATTAAAAGAGTGCCGGCCAAAACAATGCCCAGGCCAACGTGAAAATCGAGCTTGCTACCAGTGGCCCCAGCCAGGATAAAGCCAACCATAACCGCGAGAAAAAAGCCGGCCCAGATGCCCAAACCACCTAAGCGGGCAATTGGTTCTGAATGGATTTTGCGCTCGTCAGGCACATCAATTGCCCCAATTTTTATTGCTAATTTTCTGATCAGTGGCGTGATTAGGTAGGTAGTCCCAAATGCCAAAATAAAGGTCACAAGGTAAAAGTGCATATGGGATTATATTGTAGCATGGTTTTTAGGGAAAAACAAATAAGAGTCTTGTCCAATGCAGAATGAGGCTGAAGTAGTGGTCTATTTCCAATGCAAAATGAGGCTGAAATAGACCAACCAGGCCAGGCTTGTTCAT
>PEYM01000025.1 GCA_002774365.1 Candidatus Saganbacteria bacterium CG08_land_8_20_14_0_20_45_16
ATCTGTGTGTAAAACAGGACATTTTTACTTTGCTAAGAACCGGACATTTTCACTTTGCCTTGACATTAGGTCTGCAGCGTGCTTCTTGACAAAACCTAAATTATTGTTCAGAATAAAGGAATGTATCCTGGTGTTCATTTAATGATCGATTGTTATGGCTGTCCCCAAGATAAACTTGCTGATGTTGATTTTATTGCTAATTTTTTAGATGCTTTTCCTGAAAAAATCAATCTGAATCGGCTAAGCCGGCCTCAAGTCTTTAAATATAATGGTGGCCAAGCTGACGAGCATGGGGTTTCCGGGGTGGTTTTGGTCTCTGAATCCCATATTTCAGTCCACACCTTTCCCCAGAAAGAACAGGTGTTTGTTGATATTTTTTCGACTCAAAGCTTTGACACTGCTCTGGTGGCCGAAGAATTGGTCAAGATTTTTGAGGCGACCCATCACCAACAAAGGGTGGTGACCGGGGCCGGCGAGCTGCCCGAGGATTTGCCTCATCTAGCCGGGACAGTGAATGACGAGTGCTATGGCTTGGCAGCCGGATCGCTAGCTGTTCATTAAATGTTGGCCAAGCATTTCTTGGATTTGCCGCTTAAACTTCGCGCTTATCAAACCGCTAAATTTGTAGTTGTACCTGTGCCTTATGAGGCGACGACAACTTATGGCCAAGGGACCAGGCGCGGGCCAGCGGCTATTTTAACTGCCTCTTTGCAGGTGGAAAATTTTGACGAGGAGCTTAAAGCTGAGCCTTATGTTTTTGGGATTCATACTCAAGGAAATTGTCAAATCAAGGGTCTTGCGTCTCGTGTTAAGCGGCATTTAGCCGCAGGGAAAACCCCAATTATTTTAGGCGGAGAACATTCGATCACCCCTTTTGTTGTTAAAGCCGCGGCCCAGCAGGATCAAGCTTTGTCAGTTTTGCAGCTTGACGCGCACGCAGACCTGCGCGATAAATATCAGGGCAAAAAAAATAACCACGCTTGCGTCATGCGGCGGGTGCTGGAAATTTGTCCAGCAGTACAAGTTGGTGTTCGCAGCCTATCCAAAGAAGAGTGGGGGTTTGCTAAGAAGAGTGGTCAAGATAAAAAAATGCATTGGGCCCAAGATAAGCTGGATATTAAAAAGATCAAAAACCAGCTCTCAAAAAATGTTTATATTACGATTGATGTTGATGTTTTTGACCCGAGCCTAATCCCGGCAGTTGGGACCCCTGAGCCGGGTGGCCTTTCTTGGTATCAAGTCCTTAATCTGCTGCGAGAAATTTGCCAGACAAAAAACGTGGTTGGTTTTGATGTGGTTGAACTCTCCCCGCGACTTAATGAGCTCGTCTCCCCCTTTGCCGTAGCGAAGTTGGTCTACAAGGTAATTAGCTATCTAACCTGAAATTTTTTCTCAAACCGGTCGATATATATATGGTAAATCGTCTGCCTGCCTTATCAGTAAACCCACAGCTCGCAGTGGAATTGCAAAGAGTTCAGCTGCCGCGCTTTATTTCCAAAAATCTACTAAGGGATTTCCCTCGCGTGGCTAAGATACTCCAATCGCTTTATCATAACTTTAGCTTTCCAGATTGTTTAACTGACTTGGGTTATGAGGTTCCGTTGGCGAGCTCGGATGAAGGGCTTAGTCCAACTTTTAGTCGGCTAGGAGAGGGAGAAAAGTGTGCCCTTAAGCGGGCGCTAGCCTCTATTATGCGGAGTGAAGAGAGCCCTGAGATTAAATATGCGGCGGCTGCCTTTTTTTCTGAGCGATTGCTTGAAATAACCCATGAGGTTGTCAGACCATTTGTTGAGGTTGCTTTTGATGAAGATCCTGAGATGTTTATTGAACAACCAGAGCTTGCCCAGCGGGTGGTAGCGGCAGATCGTGATACGGCGATCAAGACCTTGAAGTACCTGCAAGCTAAAGGGAGAGCTGTTTTTGCGGTAGCAGATGTAATGGGGATTGCTGATAAACTTGAGCTGTCGCTGTCGCAAAAGATGTTGCTCACTTTAAAAGGGACCGAGGGGGAGGAGCAAAAGAAGGCGCTTGAACAGGCCTTAGCGGTTAGGGCAGAGCTGCCGGTTGATTATCTAAAAGAGCTAGCCTTTCGCTGGCTGCAACAAGTGTCACCAGGATATCAACCAGATTTGTGTTGTTTTGTTCTTGACCATAATCCAGAGAGCTGGCTTTTGACTAAGGTTTTTGAGCTGGCGAGGACTGATACCAGAGTGTATGAATTAGTTGCCTTGCACCAGCGAGTTGATTTTCAGCAGCGCTTAGAACTTCATTTGGGGTGGGAGCAATTAAACTTAACTGCTGGAGCAGAGAGGTCTACTCATCGGAGAGTAGGGGAAGCCTTGTTTACTCAAGCAGTTACACATGATAAGCAGATAAAAGAGGATGCCATCAAAGTTTTAGCGAAAGTTTCTTGGGTTGGGCGTTTTTTTGTTGAAGAACGTGGTAAGACCGGGCGGATCCAGCAAGGATTGGTCAGAGCGGCCCTTGATGATGAGGTTTTGTTTGATCTTTTTTGCAACCGCGGCAAGCAGAGAGCTAATAAAGGATTTCAAGCTGACTGCCGAAGATTTGTTGCCAGCAAAGCTAGGTTAGCTGAGAGATTAACCATTGCCTTGAGATTGTTAGAAGTAGGGGCTAATCTTGATCTGAAAACTATCTTGGTTGAGGTGCGTGGTAACGAGGAGTTAATTGGCCGTTGTCTTAAAGCAGCGGGGTTATCTTTTGAAGCTAAGATAGACTTTGCTTTTTCTTTTACTTTTGAAAAACTGCCTGTGGATTTATTAAGCGCGCTTCTCTCTCAAGCGACGACGTCTGAACAAAAATCATTGGTTGAGTTAGAGTTGGCCTCGCTGGCTATGGCAGCGGTCAAGCCGACCCTCTTAGAGGATGATAGTTTGCCAGCGGCTTTTATGACGTAGGTGGTAGCGGTGCGACAGCTGGCTGAGTCACAAGGCTTTGTTCAAATGCTGGCGGTGGCAGATATTTATCAGTTTGTGAATTCATTCACAATCAATGATGAATCAAATCGATCAACCCTGGCTGGACTGCGAGCAAGTGTTCTTGAGTGGGTCAGCTTTTTTGTTCAAGAAAATCCTCTCTTTGCGCAGGCCACCAATTACCAGGCTTTTTTAGAAAACGCACTCTTGCTCTTGGTCAGCCGGATCTTTGTTTTGGTTGGCCGTTAGATCACGAATAAGATTTTTAATGGGCTGGGTTTGCCAGCCGCAGAGGTTGAGGTTTCTTATGATATTAAAGGGTTGTGGGGAGAGATTCACTTTTTGGGCTTGGCAGGAGGGATGAGTGGGGGGATGCGGCTGATGGCTGCAGAGCTGGTCAAAGTCAAGATGCCAGAACTATCTAGTAACTTAAGAGAAGAGATCGCAGCTCAGGTTGAAGAGCTTAAAATGGACAAGATCGCTTTAAAGCTAGGCTGTCGTTTTGGGGTTTTTGGACCAGCTGAAGATGCAGCCTCGCGGCTTCGGGAGCTGGCCTTCTCCCAATACCAAATTACCAAGATGACCTTTGAGTTATATCAGCAGGATAGAATTGATGATGAACTCTTCCTTTTGCGGTTGGCAGCGGTCTGTTCGGTGTTGGAAAAATATATCCCTTTTTCGGCGAGAGATGAGATGGTTGCGCTCTTAAAAAAGATCCCGCGGGAGGTTGCTGCAAGATCAGGCATACCACTTAAGGAAGTTTGCACCTTGCGTGCCTATTTTAGGAGGGTGTTTCGGCTGATCAATGGGATTGCTTTTAAGGCAGCCGAGGAATAAAACTTAAGGCTTGTTCAAGGCGGGCTATGACTTTGGCTTTTCCCAAGACCTCGATCACATCGTACATTGGTGGAGATTCGAGGGCGCCGGTTAGGGCAAGGCGGCAGGGGTGGATGACAATGCCGAGCTTAACATTTAGCTCAGCGGCTAATTCTTTAAAAACTGGTTCAATCTTGTCTTTGGTAAAGGACTCTAGCTGCGTTAGCTTTTCTTTTAAGGTTTCTAGGATTTGCCTGGAGTGCTCGCTTTTAAAATGCTTTTCAATTCCTTGGGGGTCATATTCTTTAACCTCTTTGAAAAAATATTTTGAGAGCGGGACAATGTCTGGAATTAAAACTAGCCGGTCATGAAAAGCCAGGACAACTTTTTTAAGGTGTTCGAAATCATGGTCACCGTAGGCCTCGATCAAAAGTGGTTCGCAAAGATCAACTAGACGTTCAGGTAAAATCTTTCTAATGTATTTGCCGTTAAGCCAATTGAGCTTGTCAGTATCAAAGACCGCAGAAGTTTTTCCTACCCCTTTGAGGGAAAATTTCTTGATTAGTTCTTCCCGGGAAAAGATTTCCTCATCTCCGTAACCCCAACCGAGCCGGGCAATGTAATTGAGCACTGCTTCAGGCAGATAGCCCAAGTCACGGTACTTAATGACAGAGGTCGCGCCGTGGCGCTTAGAGAGCCTGGTTTTGTCCTTGCCCAGGATCATGGGGAGATGGGCAAACTTTGGCAAGGGCCAGCCAAAGGCCCTATATAATAGTATTTGGCGGGGGGTGTTGGAGAGGTGGTCGTCCCCGCGAATAACGTGCGAGATCTCCATCAGGTGATCGTCAACCACGCAAGCAAAATTGTAAGTAGGGAAGCCGTCTGACTTCATAATAACAAAATCGTCTAAAACCTCGTTTTTAAAGACAACTTTACCGCGGATCTTATCGTCAACAATTGTTTCGCCAACTGGCTCCAGCTTAAAGCGAATAACATAGGGGACCTTTTGAGCCAAGAGCTCTTTTACTTTTTCTGGGGGAAGCCGGCGGCAGGTTTCGTCATACTTGGGGGGCTCTTTGCGCGCTGCGGCCTCTTGGCGTTTCTTCTCCAGCTCTTCTGGAGTGCAAAAACAGTAATAGGCGTGACCAGCCTCGATTAATTTTTGGATATGCTCTTGATGTATCTTTAATCGTTCGGTTTGAAAGTAAGGGCCATACGATCCGTCAACTTTAGGGCCCTCGTCCCAATCAAGCCCTAGCCACTCTAAACCCTCAAAAATAGCTTTGTTAGCTGCCAGGGTCGAGCGCTCCCTGTCTGTATCTTCAATTCTTAAGATAAACTTCCCCCCTTGGTTCCTGGCGTATAGCCAATTAAAGAGGGCAGTCCTGGCCCCGCCAATGTGCAGGTCACCAGTTGGACTTGGTGCGAAACGTACTCTAATCATGTACAATAGTTTATCATGCAAAAACGAGACTGCCAAATAATTCGTAAATTGGTAATTGTTTGTTTATTGTCTTTGGTAATTTGTAATTTGTCACTGGCACAGAATATTGCTGACCTTGCTTTAAAGCAAGGAATGGGAGTGCGGGCAATGGGGCTCGGCGGAGCTTACAGTGCCGTGGCCAATGATGCCAGCGCCGTGATTTATAACCCAGCTGGCTTAGCTGTCCCAGGTTTTTGCTACACTGTTGGCAATCCTGATACCGCAGAAAAAGAGACAACCTCTTCCTTTGATCTGCTAAAGCTGGGCTATTTTGGCCATGCTTCCTGGCGGGTCCATGGCCCTGCTAGTGAGGAAGTTTCTGTGACAGCTACGGGTTTTGGCAATCGTAGCAGTTGGCTTAATTGGGGGGTAACATTTAAGAACCTTAGCTGGTCCCTAGGCGGCCGGGCAGCCGATGGGTGGAGTGGTGACATCGGTTTTTTAGCCAGGCTGACACCACAATTTGATTTAGCCTTGGTTGGCCGTGACCTTTTTACCAGCAAACAGTTGCCAGTTCCTGGTTCCTTAAGGTTGGGATTTGGTTTTAGTCCACTTGAGGATAGATTACTGCTGGCTTCTGATTTGGAATTTTATGGGACTGCTGCCAGTTATGGAAATTTAGGACTAGAGTTTCAAGTCGTCAAGGGCTTGGCTGTCAGGGCTGGGGTTAATCGAGGGGATTTAACTTCTGGCTTGAGCTTAGACCTGGCGCTTTTGTCGTTTGACTACGCGGTTAGATATTCCCAAGGCCAGTATTTACAAAGTTTTGAGACTGGTATAAAAATCCTGCCGCAGCGCGAGCGGCCTTTTTCAATTATCAAGCCCAAGGAATATGCTTTGATTGATGTTAGTGGGACAATCAAGGGCGGGCGCTCCCAGTACAGTTTGCTTGGCGGGGTAACGCCAGGCCTTGACTCGATCCTGTCCCAGATCAGGCTGGCGATCAAAGATCCTGGAATAGACGGGATCATGCTCAAAATTGGATTTAGTACTGGCTTGGGCGGGATGGCGATTGTCCAAGAGATCCGCAGTGAACTGGTAAAAGCTAAGCAGGCCGGCAAAAAAATTGTAGCTTATGTGGAAGGGAGCGCTTTGGGCGATGAATATTATTTAGCAGCTGTGGCTGACAAGATTGTGGCCCCGCCTGGGTCTGCGGTTGGCGGCTTTGGCAAAAGCATTCAGATTTACCGTTTGAAAGGGTTATATGAAAAGATCGGTCTTGAGCAGCAAATTTTTGCCCAGGGAAAATATAAAGATGCTTTTGATCCAGTCCGCCAAAAACTTAGTCCAGAGCAAAGAGAGATGACAGAAGGACTTTTAGCTGATTTGTATCGTCGCTTAGTTACTGACTTGGCTGAGGATCGCCAATTAAAAATTGAAAAGATCAAGTCCATTAGTGATGGCATGATCTTTCCAGCCAAGGCAGCGCAGCAAATGGGGCTGATTGATGAGATTGGTTATTATCAAGACGCCCGTAAAGTCGCGGCCAAGCTTTGCGGTGAACAGCAGGGCGAGGCCAAGGTGATTACCCAAGACTTGATCCAGCCAGAAGAATTTTTTTTAAACCGGGTCTTTGGTGTGGCAGTAATTGAGATTGATGGGGAGATAGTTTCTGGCCAAGGTGGAGACAATCTGCTTTTTGGCGACCGTTATGTGGGAGCAGAAACAGTTATTGATTATATCCATAAGGCGAGCGATGACCTTTTTGTCAAAGCGATTATTTTAAGGATTGATAGTCCTGGTGGGGATGCCATTGCCTCAGGCGAGATCTATAAGGCCTTGGCTTATGCCAAGAAAAAAGACAAGTTGCTAATTGCATCCATTGGTAGCATTGGGGCCTCGGGTGGTTATTATATTGCCGCGGCTGCTGACAAGATTGTGGCTGATCCTTCCGGTCTGACCGGCAGTATTGGGGTGATTGGTCATCATATGGTGATCAAAGATTTGCTGAAAAAATTTGATGTTGAAACTGAAGTGATCAAAGAAGGCCAGCACGCTGATATGTTCTCTGGTCTGCGCCGCTTGACCAGTGAAGAGGGAGCGGCGATCGAGCGTTTGCAGCGCGAAAGTTATGATGAATTTGTAGGGGCGGTGGCGCGCGGTAGGCATTTGGCGACGGAAGAGGTTCGGTCCTTGGCTGAAGGACGGCTTTACACTGGCGCGCAAGCCTTTGACAAGAAATTAGTTGATAAGTTAGGGGGTCTAGTTGAGGCGGTTGACCTGGCCAAGCAAGAGGCTAAAATTAGCGGTGAGCCAAGGCTGATCTTTTTTCACCAGCCGAACCCATTTTTCTCTTTTGGTGATGGCTTAGTCGAGTCTTTAGGGATCAAGGCTTTGGTTGGCCGCTCTTTTTGGGACTGGCTTTTGCCAGGTTCCCTGTCTCAGTCCTCGGGTGTTTTACAATATAATTAACGACTTCAGGGTAGTGCATGTCTAGTTTTTCTTGAGCAGTCTTTTCAATAATATTTAGGTTCTCTCCCCGTACAACTTTAATTGCTAATAATTTGTTCTGGCTGGAAAGCTCTGCCAGCGTTAGCTTTTGTTCGGTCAGCTTATATTTAAGGGCAATGTTAGTGGTGCTGATAAAAAGGTGGGTGCCAGCCAGGCCAAAAAAGATGAGCAAGACCAAGATAGCTCGGCGAAAATTATATTGGTGTGTCTTTGTCATGATAACTTCTCTGCTGCCCTTAATTTAGCACTCTCTGACCGTGGATTTAAAGCGGTTTCTGGCTCGCTGGCTGTGATGGGCTTTTTGGTTAAAATATTTAAGTTGGCCTGCCTAAAGGTATGTTTTATAATCCGGTCTTCTAGTGAGTGGTAGGAAATAACCACGATCCTGCCACCTGGTTTAAGCAGCTCAATTGCGTCTAGTAGGGCGGTTTTTAAACTTGTCAGTTCATTATTGACTGCGATGCGCAAGGCTTGGAAAATTCTGGTTACCGACTCGCGTTTTTTCCAGGTGGGAATTGCTTGTTCAATGATTTCTTTGAGCTTCTGGGTGGTAGCAATTTCTGTGCTCTCGCGCTCAATTATGATTTTCTTGGCCACTCGTCTGGAAAAACGCTCTTCGCCAAACTGAAAGAAGATCTCAGTTAGTGCTTCTTGGCTAAAGTTATTAACAATATCTTTTGCTGACAGTTTTTGTTCTTGGCCCAGGCGCATATCAAGCGGCCCGTCTTCGCGGATGGAAAAACCTCGGCTAGCTGTGTCTATTTGGTGGGAAGAAACACCTAGGTCAAAGAGAAAACCATCAACTGGCTCGGTGATATATTTTTTTAAGTCAGCAAAATTATCGTTGATATAGGTAATATTTTTATGTTGGCTTAGTTTTTTTTGAGCCGCTTCAATTGCCTCCTTGTCCGCATCAAGCCCCAATACCAAGCCCCCAGTTCCTAGTCCCTTTAGTATTGCTTCTGTATGCCCGCCGCCCCCCAAGGTGCAATCAATGTAGATCCCATCAGGTTTAACATTTAATAGCTCGATTGATTCTTGGAGCAGGACAGGGGTGTGGATGAAGGGATTATCTGACATATTTGTCTTCGTAGTAAGGACGGACCCGAAAGCCAATGCCTAATTGCTCAGCGATTTTTTGGCAAGCCTCTTTATCAATTTGGGAGAGCCCAACGATTGAGACCTCAACTTTAGGAATGTATTTTTGGCATTCCTTAATGAAAGCAATGATTGCTGGGTAGCCTGACTGGCCAAAGTGTGGCTGGCAGATCTTGGCGTAAAGATTGGGGTTGTCAGTATTGAGGGAAATAGAAATAAAATCGATTAGCCCTTTTAGCTCTGGGACAATGTTCCTGCCCCAGAATAAATTTGCTTGGCCGTTGGTATCAAGACGAATTTCTAATTTAGAATTTCGAATTTTAAATCTTGTTTTTAATTGTTTGGCTATCTTTTTGACAGCCTCCAACCGAATGAGTGGCTCGCCGTAGCCACAAAAGACAATTTGGTCATATTTGTTGGGGTCGCCAATGGCCTCAATTACCTCTTGAGCAGTTGGCTCTTTTTCTAACCAGAGTTGATGTTGGCAGTTAAAGAGCTTGGCCTTATTACGAATACAAAAAGAACACTTATTGGTGCAGCGATTGGTGATATTTAGATAGAGCGAGTCCCCAATCGGGTAGGTAATTGCTTGCATGGATTTTATTATAACAGAAATTTAGTGAAATTTTTTGGCAGGAAGGCCGAGGATAAAGCAGGAGAGGGGGGCTGTATGACGTTTGCTAACAAGAGTTTTGTTGGACAAGTTAGGTCTTGGCTAGAAATAAATCGAGACAAGCGTATAGTTGCCCTGTTACACGGGCCTAGTTACTCCTTATGCCAACTCAAGGCGATTGAACTATTGCGTGATCTAATGGCAATTGCGTACCTACCGATGGTCTTAGTTGGACCAAGCTTTTCGCTCCCTTGTGCTTCTCGGCCGCTGGCTTTATTACCTCAGCAACTTAAGGTTCGTCTGGAGCAAAGGGAACTGGAATTCCATCTTTCTGGCCGCTGGTCGCACAGTGGGCCAATAATTCAATTTTTTTGCCCAGCCTTAGGTGGCCAAAGCCAAAACTTCACTACTCAAGAAAAACATCATTTGTTTACCATGATTGCCAGTGGTATCTGCAGCTTGGAGGTACTAAAGCACTTGCAGATTCCAGTCTCGCATTTTTGTCTCTATGGCGAGGAGACTGTTTTTGCGGCCTTGGCCTTTTTGCAAAGTTTACACGAAAAGACCTATTTGATTCGGAGTAAGACCCACATTTCAGCTAAGGAGTTAACCCAGGTGCAGCAGATGTTCTCTCTTTTGTTAGCTTCGCGGACTGAGCGATGCTTTCCTCAAACAGATTTTACCGCTTTTTTGGGGCGGGACAACTTTTTGACTAGGGCTGCCATAACTTTGGGGGGAGAACTGTTTTCAGATGAGATTTCTTTGAGCTTGTTGGCTGACCGGTTAACGGTTAGGGATAATGGGGGCACAACCGAGGCAGAGCTATCAGAAAGCTTAAGCCATGACCTTAGAATTGCCTGGCCGCTGGCTGAGGTTTTTGACCGTTTTTGTCCTGATTGGCGCGAGGACCCAGAGATGATCATGGGTTTACAATGGAACAGAAACGACCCTAAATTGCTTCAAGCTTTGCAAGCAGCTCGTCAAGCCAGCAAAGATAGGTTGTTGAGAGAGCTTCATTTCTCTGCTGATGGTTTTTTGATTGGCATTCCCCATGATTTTGCTGGTCGAGAAACACTAGAGCAAGCCGGCTTGACCTTAGTAGTGGCGCAGCCAGGGCGAGAGGATTTGGTAGCAGCTGGGGTAGACTTGTGGCTAGCAGAGACAAACCTCTATCGTGAACCTTTGGACAAGCTGGCGAGGATAGCGGTGGCTAACGGGACGCCGGTTGTTGGGAGTGAGGTTGGAGTGTTGGGGTTGTTGCGTAAGGTTGCGGAGCTTCGAGCTAATCCAGCTTTAGCGCTCCATGAGACTTTTGAGGCCTTGATTGCTTTTGACCGCCACCCAGAGACAGAAGCTTTGCTGCACAGAAGATATGACGGGCCTTGGTTGTCAGGGGTGGGAAGGGAGGAAAAGAGGCCTTTGCAAATTAAAGTTCCTTGGATCAAGTTGGTGGAATATTTTAATTCAGCTCTTGATGGGGCCGGATCAATTGCTGAAACAGAGATGACTTTAGCCGAACAGGTGATTAAAAGTTTAGGGGTAAGTCGGGTGACTAGGTATGATGTCAGTAATAATTTTTTGCTTGGAGCACAAGGGAATTGGTCGCTTGATGCTGATGGCACTGTTTTTTATCAGTCTGATTTAGAAGAAATCTCTCATTTAGTTGGCTGGCATGATTTGGCAGAGTTGTCAGGCGAAGTTTTGGGTTACCTTTTGCTTCAGCGGTGGACCCAGGTGGTAGCTGATACTGAGACTGATCCCCGTTGTCGCTGTAATCGGCGGGAGCCTTTTATTGCTGTGCCTGAAGTTGTTGATGGAGCAGTAATTGGTGTGATCAAATTTGATTTTCCTCAGGAGCTTTTGATCACAGATCGGGACTTAAGGGCATTTTTGGAAAAGATAGTTGGGAATGCGGCTAGGGCCAAAGCTAGGATCTTTGCCAAAGAATTAGCCGAGAGTTTTGCTCGATATGAGACAGCAGAAGATGTAATGCGTTGGGCTGTTGCCTTAATGAGCAGCGGCGGTTTCCCGAATATGCCTCACTGGTCAGAGATCAGCAATCGAGTGGCTGGGTTTTTATTTACCAGGGGTGGAGGAGTATTTCCAGTGGCAGTTGGTGAAATTGATAATGAGGTCTTTTACCAAAAATTTCCAGCGATTGGGGTAGAGCTTCACCAAAAGAATATTTTTGAGTCTTTAAGCGAGAATTTGCCAGAGGGGAGCCCTCTAGAAGTAGAATTACTAGAAAAAGTCAGAACAAAGAGAGAGCTTGGTGGTCTTTTCCCGCCCTTTGCAGTAACAGTTCATGAGGGATCATTAATATATGATGTGCCAGAAGAACTTAGGCAGAGATGGCCGCAAGCGCGGGTGGCTAAGGCCATGGCTAATTTTCAGCGAGTTTTTAAGGTTGATGGGAGGGTAGTAGAAAGTTCTCAATATATCCCCATGCTGTGGCGCGGCCGTGTTGTCGGCTTTTTCTATCGAGACAATCCGTTTTGGCGGGACCCGCTTCCTAACGGGAGCCAAAATGAGCTCCCGCTTTATTCAGGAAAGAGTGAGGCAATTGTCGTGGCAGCAGCAGAGCGGCTCTTTGAAATGCGGTTGCCTGCCAGAAGCTAAGCCAGCTTTTGAGAGAGCAGCTTGTTGACCAGCCCTGGATTCGCTCTCCCTTTAGTTGCCTTCATTACCTGACCAACAAAGAAAGCAATCACCGTGGTTTTTCCACCTTTGTATTGCTCAACTTGTTTGGGATTGTTCTTGATTACTTCTGCGATAACTTTAACTAGCTCGTCTTCATCGCTGATCTGGGTCATTCCAGACTCAACTACCACCTCTTTGACTGATTGGCCTGATTCTAGGACCTTAAGCAGAACGGTTTTGGCGATCTTACCGGAGATGGTCCCTTTACCGATTAACTCAAGCAGTTCAGCCAACTTAACCGGGGTAAATTTAACCTCGGTGATAGATTTTTTTTGCTCTTTTAAGTAGGCAGTGATGTCGCCGACCAGCCAGTTGGCGACGGCTTTGGCGTTGTTATTTAATTTAATTGTTTCTTCAAAAAAATTAGCCATCACTTTGTCAGAGATCAAAAGCGCTGCGTTATAGTTTGAAAGTTTGTAATCAGCCATAAAACGAGCTTGACGCTCGGCCGGCAGCTCGCCCAACGAATCTTTTATCTCGTTAACCCACTCTTGGCTTGGTTCTACTGGTACCAAATCTGGTTCTGGAAAATATCGATAGTCGTGGGCTTCTTCCTTGCTCCTCATGCTGGAGGTTGTTCCTGTTGTATCGTCATAAACCCTGGTTTCTTGGGTGATTTTGCCACCAGCTTCGATAATTTCTTCTTGCCGCTCGGCTTCAACTACCATGGCTTTTTCCACTGCTTTAAAAGAGTTCATGTTTTTGAGCTCGGTCCTGGTCCCAAATTCTTTTGTGCCAGCTGGCATAATAGAGATGTTGGCGTCGCAGCGCAGTGAGCCTTCTTCCATTTTAGCGTCGCAAACCTCAATGTAGCGGAGCAAGGCGGCCAACTTTTCCATATAGGCCGAGGCTTCTTGCGGAGTGCGGATATCCGGCTCGGAAACAATTTCCATGAGCGGGGTGCCGGTCCGGTTATAATCAACCAATGATCCTTCTGACCCCATGATCCTGGCCGCCCCCTGGTGGGTCAGCTTGCCCGCGTCTTCTTCAAGATGGACCCTGGTTATCCCGATTTTTTTGGTTTTCCCTTCAACTTCAATTTCCAGATAACCTTTGGTAGCCAGCGGCCGGTCGTATTGTGAGACCTGATAATCCTTTGGTAGGTCAGGGTAAAAATAGTTTTTCCTGGCAAAGATAGATTGCGACTCGATCTGGCAGTTTAAGGCCAGGGCGGTTTTAATGGCCAGCTCAATGGCTTTTTTGTTAACTACTGGCAGTGTCCCTGGCTGACCGGTGCAGATAGGGCAAATATTTGTATTAGGCTCTGCTCCAAATTTGGTGGCGCAAGAGCAGAACATTTTGCTTTGGGTTTGCAGTTGGGCGTGGGTTTCCAGGCCGATCACAATTTCATATTGGCTCATTTTTTAAATTATACCTTAACTTAGTTTGGTTTGTAAGAGGCTGGGGCTTTGCCAGATTCTAGAAGGTCCCGCAATTCTTTAGAAGTGATTTGTTGCAGGGGAACCCAATATTCAAGTTTAACATCATAGAGATAGCCTGAATAAATGCCATTGTCGGTCTTAACCAGCAGGATCTTTCCAGGGGCCAATTCCCAAATCAGATCATAACCGGCTTGACCGATAGCAGCTGATAGGTGGGGTGGCAGTGATTTGAGTGGGGAGATGGGTTTGACTAAAGGCTTGGCAGCTGGTTTTGTCTGCTTGGTTTTGGTTGTTTGGGCTTTTGGCGCTGGTGGCATAAGCGGCTCATGAGCTGCTTGCATGCTTAGACTAGCCAAGTTTTTGTCTAAAAATGTTTTAACCTCAACAGCCACTATATTCTTAGTGAGGGACATTATCTTTTTCTGGTCAATATTTTTTTGGACTTCTTGTCTGGTGATTTGTTCAGCCAATTGCCAGAGCTTTTGCCGGTCCAGATTATGATCAATTTTGGCACCTACGGCTTGGGCGATCTTGTTCCATAATTTATCACTGTCGACCAACAAGGTAACCTCTCTTTTAATGATTTGCTCGACAGCCTGCCAGATCCGCTGGTCGCTGATATTATTTTTTAACCTAGTTTTAATTAAGCCGGAAAGTTGTTGGTCGATTTGGCTTTGGTACTTGTTCTGGGCCAGTTTTTTAGTAATCGCTTGCTGGCTTTCAATTTTAATTATGTCTGGCAGGTCTCTAGCAATAACCTTTTGAATTTGGGCCTTGACTAATTTTAACCCTTCGCCAGGGGGCAAGTCCCGAGCAATTATTTTTTGTACTTCTGCTTCTAGTATCCCTGGGGCATAGTTTTGTAGCATGGTTAGCAGCTGATTTTGGGAAACATTGGCCTTAATGAATTCCCTGGCCTCGTTTTTGATGATGTCTGGCGCGGTTTCCCTCACAATGTTGGCGGCGGCAGTGGAAACAATTTTCCTGACTTCTTGTTGGGAGATTTTTTCCCTGATCAGGTCAGGGGCGAACTTGTCTAAATATTTTTGGGTTTCTTGTTCGATGATCTTTTGGCCGTTATTTTTCAAGAGAATAACTGCTTCTTCCCTAATGACCTCATCAAGATCATCTGGGACCAAGATGACTGGTGGTTTTTGGTGGTGCCAGAGATTCTTGAGCCAGGCCAAAAGCCTTTCACGAAAACCAGTTGGGGTAGCTGGGGCAACGGTGGGGATCATCGGTGGCTGATTAGTGATGACCAGCTTGGGCTTGGCTGGTGGACTGGTCTTCTTTGGGGTAGCGGCAGGTTTTGGCGTGGGTCGTTTAATAGCAATGGTCTTTTTTCTGGCAATTATTTTTTTGAACTCTTTTTCTGGCAGATGAAGCTTAAAGGTTTTTTGGGTGTTGGGGTAGCGGATGACCAGATATTTTTTGATAAAGTGCAGGTTTTGATAACGGGTTTCAATGATCAGGTATTTTTCGCCCTCTTTGAGCAGAACATTGAACCTAAATTCACGGTACCTATTAAGCTGGACTGGTTTTTGGTTGACCAGCACACGCGTTACGCCTGGCGCAGCTTGTCCGTAAACCTCGCCAGCAATGGTGAAAAAATAAGAGCTATCGTATTTTTTGCCTTGGTAGATTGCGTAATTGTTCTCAGTCGCGCTCAGGGCCGGTAAAACCAAGATAGTGCAAAGCAATAAATTAATTATGAGTTGGTTCGGGAACCAAGCAATTAGGATTTTTTTCAGATTGCTCAAGGTGTCAATATTATAGTAATGAATCGCGGGGAAATCAACGTGAAAATTATTTCATGGCTGTTAGGGGCTTTTATGAAAAATTAATGCTCTTGCCCCATTCCGAGGAGCTGGTTTACAGTTGTTGCTATTTCCTCGGCCAGAACAAAACAGTGTTCTTTGTCTGGATGGATAATGAGGGTTGGAAATTGCCTTGGTCGACACCTAGTTAGACCAATTAAAAAATGAGTGGCAGAGGCCAGAGGATATAGGGCTTGCTAAGGATAATGGTGAAATTTTTGCCAAAATGTGTTGATAATATATATAGAGAGAGATTGATTGATAAGAGGAGAGTACTATGCAAGTGCCAATAATCAGATTCGATTGTGATAGAGTGCCAGCACAAAGGCCGATGATCCCCGAGCCGCGCCCCCGGACAGAGATTTGCCCTATTAAACCACCTACGCCTCGGCCTGGGAAGGATTTTCCTTTTCCAGTAGAGACACCACCTTTGGAGCTTCCACTAAAGTCACCAGTGGTAAATTTTCCACCATCTCAGTATCCCATTACTGGCTAAGCTCAATTTTCTAAATTAAGCTTGTCTTGGTTGACGTTTATGCCACTCTGTGTTTTGCTCAAAGGTGAACGCGGTGCGCAAGAGGGTTTCTTCAGCAAAAGCTTTCCCAATTATTTGCAAGCCAATCGGCAATTCTTGGCTAAATCCGCAAGGGATTGAGATTGCGGGTAGGCCAGCTAAATTAATTGGGATTGTTGCGATATCAGAGAGGTACATGGAGAGTGGGTTTCCTGATTTTTCGCCAAATTTAAAAGCTACCGACGGCGCAGTGGGCGAAACTAATACATCACATTTTGAAAAAGCTTGGTCAAAGTCTTGTTTAATTAATGTTCGAACCTTTAAGGCTTTCAAATAATAAGCGTCGTAGTAGCCGGCGGAAAGGGCGTAAGTGCCGATCATGATCCGGCGTTTGACCTCGGCGCCAAAGCCCTCTTGTCTGGTTTGGTAATACATGGCAAGCAGATCAGCCGTGCCTTTGCTGCGCTGGCCAAACTTAACTCCGTCGAACCTGGCTAGATTTGAACTCGCCTCTGCCGGCGCGATTAAATAATAAGTTGAAACCGCGTACTCAAAAGAGGGGAGGGAGACCTCAACAATTTGGGCGCTCAGCTCTTCATACTTTTTGATTACATCTTTGATTGCTTTTTTGACCTCTTCGCTAATCCCTTCACCAAGTAATTCTTTGATAACTCCGATTCTCGTCCCTTTAACGTCATTGACCAGGGATTTTTTGTAGTCTGGTACAGGCAGGTCAGCAGAGGTTGAGTCAAGTTTGTCGTGTCCGGCTATAGCTTGTAGCAAGATAGCAGTGTCAGTGACATCTTTGGTCAGCGGCCCAATCTGGTCAAGGGAAGAGGCAAAGGCAACCAGACCATAGCGGGAGACCCTGCCATAAGTTGGTTTTAAGCCGACTACTCCACAAAAAGCCGCAGGTTGGCGGATAGATCCGCCGGTGTCAGAGCCGGTCGCCATGATACACTCACTGGCCGCAACCGCGGCTGCCGATCCCCCTGATGATCCACCGGGGACTGTTTCAATATTCCAGGGGTTATGGGTTGGGTGGAGGCCGGAATTTTCTGTTGACGAGCCCATGGCAAATTCGTCCAAATTTGTTTTGCCGACGATAACAGCGCCGGCTTCCTTTAGTTTTGTGACGATTGTCGCGTCATATGGCGGTAGGTAATTGCTTAAAATTTTTGATGAACAAGTTGTCAAGATCCCCTTGGTGCACATATTATCTTTAACAGCGATTGGGATGCCGGTCAAGGGTGTTACGTTTTCGTTCTTTTTAATTCTCTCGTCAGCAGCTTGAGCCTGTTTTAAGGCTTCTTCTTTTGTTACTGTCACATAGGCCTGGATTTTACCTTCAACTTTGTCAATTTGAGCGAAGACAGCTTCAGTCAGCTCAATTGAAGAGAGCTTTTTTTCTTTTAAGAGAGTATTTAATTCATGACAGGTCTTGTTGTTCATTCCATTATCCTCGGTACCTTGAACATGTTATCTTCGATTTCTGGCCCATTAGCCACGATATCTTGAGTATTGGTGCAAGGAATTACCTGATCTTCCCTTAAAACATTTTTCATGGGGATAGCGTGGGAGGTGGGGGGCACATTTTTGGTGTCTAATTTATTTAAGTTTTTGGCGTAATCAAGGATACTTGAGAGTTGGGTAGTGAAAAGTTCTTTCTCCTCTTCTGTGAGCCCTAATCTGGCCAATTTGGCAACGTGTTCAACGTCTTTTTTGGAAACGCTCATTCTTTAATTATAGCAAAATTAATTGAGCCTTGCCGCATAATTAAAGGCAAAGAAGTAGCTGTGCCAGTTTTGCGGGCTGGAGCCGTAAATGTTGTCACCAAAGAAACAATCAGCAATCACTTCTCGGAGGCGGGTTAGTTCTCTTAATCGGTGAATGTTTCTTTTATCTGAAATAGTTAAATCTGCTAACTCTAAGGCTCTTTCTGCTGCTGATTGTAATAGATCTTTTTTGTTTTTCTGCTGCCAGTTAACTGCCCGATTAACCTCACTTCCAATATTAGCCATTTGTTCAAAAAAAGTTAGTTCAAACCAGCGGCCTTGGGCTAATTTTTTGTGGTGATAGTTAGTCATCAATTAAACCTTTAACAATTATAATGATTTTTTCTTGAATGTTTTTGTTCTCTACTGAACGTGAGCGGTTCCCTTGCGAAGGTTTTAGGTTGATCATGGAATCAAATTCAATTCTGTCGGCCTTTTCAAGGGCTGGATAGATGTTAATTCCCCACAGATATTCTTGTTTTGAGCCGTTTTCTAGCAAAAAAGCTTCTTCATCAGCATGAAGCTCTGCGTCAATAACCATTATCCCTT